>NZ_JAYMZR010000040.1:0-58171 GCF_035828615.1 Streptomyces sp. H27-D2
GCTGCTTGCCGCCCTCCCGCGCGTCTCCGCGATCAGGCTGCCCTCAGCTGCACTGGCCTGCTGCGACAGGCCAGCGGCGGGGTCCTTTCACCCCCGCTCGGGGTAGTGGCGCCTCGTGGCGCACCATCGCGTACTTGAAGTCGATGCGGCAGCGGACCGCCTCGGCAGCCTGCCGGTCCGACAGGCCTAGCAGGAACTGCAGCACGCACACGGTGGCCAGTTGGGCAGGTGAGAGGCCCGGTCGCCCGTCACGTGGGTACCAGTCGGCGAAGTCCTCGTCGCGCCACAGCCCGTCCAGCCGGTCTCTCACCCACATGGCCGTGGTGCCACCCGGGTTGCTCGCCCGCGCGATCTGGGCGGTAAGAGAGGGGACTTGCTCACGGGAGCGGGGGCGGAGGGACAACGGGCACCTCGACGACTACATCGGCCACTGGAACAGCCCGAGCATGCCCGTTGATCATGCTGCCGCACCGGAGAACTCCAAGATCCCCGACAGAGTCAAGCTCAGGCGCGGCGGACCCGCCAGAGCCATGCTGCCGTGCCGGCCAGCAGGGCGAGCGTTACCAGGTTGGCCAGGAGGGACGGGGTGCCGGCCGGGGCGCCTGACAGGTTCCAGGTGGCGATGACGGCGCTCGGCAGGATGGCGGTAAGCAGTACGCCGGTGGTCTTCTGGACGGCGCTCCAGTGCACTGAGGTGCAGAGAAGTACCGCGCCGGTGATGCGGAACAGGACGCCGAACAGCGGCCCGGGGAGGTCGGGGAAGACCATGATGAGGAGCAGCGAGAGGGTGAGCATCAGGAGCGGGACCAGGGGGTGCACCTTGCCGCGCCGGGCGGGTGCGCCGACACCGCTCCGGGCCGAGGCCCCGGCGGTCCCGTTCCCCGCCTCGGCCAGCGCCGTTGCCGCGATCGTGCGGGGGTCCCCCAGCTCCGCGAGGATCTCGCCGATCGCGGCGTCGGGGCGTTCGGTGCGCGTCACCTCGATGTGTTCGGTGAGGTCGGCGAGGAGTTCCTGGCGACGGTCGGCGGGGAGCGCGGAGCCCTCGCGCTCGACGGCGGAGAGGTAGTCGCGTACAGGGTCGGCAGAGGTCTTCATGCGAGGTCTCCGGTGGAGGGGTGTGGGGTGGTCAGGAAGGCGTCGACGGCGTTGCGGAAGCCGGGCCAGACGCGGGTGAACTCGTCGAGCGCGGCCCGGCCGCTGTCGGTGAGCGCGTAGTAGCGACGGGGTGGTCCGGAGGCGGATTCCTGCCAGGTGGTGGTGACCAGGTCGTCGCGGCGGAGCCGGGAGAGCAGCGGGTAGACCGTGCCCTGGCTGGTGGCCAGGGCACCGGAGTCCTCCAGGGCGTGGAGGAGTTCCACGCCGTAGCGGGGGCGGTCCCGCATCAGGGCGAGTACGCAGTACTCCAGGACGCCCTTGCGCAGCTGGGCGGCTGCCCGGGCATGCTTGGCCGAATCACCTGGTTCCATGCGATGCAAGATACCTGGTGGGGCAAGCGGATGGGAAAGGGGGGCGGATCCCCTTAACCCATCAGTCTGGTGGTGCTGGTGCTTACGACCTTCCGGGTCGTTACCAGGCCGTAATCAGGCGGGTGGCTCGACAAACCCGCAGATCGGAAACAACTTCTGACCTTGACTTTTAACGTCGCTGGTCGAATGGTCCCTCGAACTTGATCGCTCCAGAGGGAACTGCCGGACGTGGGGGGCAGCCTTGGCGTGATCCTTCGTGCTGACCAGAGCGCGAGTTTCACCACGTCGCAAGACGTCGTCCAAGGCCGCCAGGGGTGAGTCTGCTGCAAAGTGATGTCCAGCGGGAGCCGTTCGGAGTGCTGTGAGGCGCCTCGCGTTTTCCGGACAGTGATCTGACTGTTTATTTCACGCGACTATTCGCAACTCCGAATATTCGGCGTGGACTTCTCGCGGAGGGCGGTATCCGACAGCCGAGTGGAGACGCCTGTGATTGTACCAGAGTTCGATGTATCGGGTGATGTCCTGTCGGGCGGCCTCTCGGGTCAGGTAAGTCATGCGGGAAACCCGCTCGTTCTTCAGGGCACCGAAGAATGATTCGGCCATCGCGTTGTTGTAACAGATTCCGGTGCGCCCGGAAGATCTGCGGAGCCCGTGCTGCTTCAGCGTCTGCCCGAACTCGGCTGACATGTAATTACTGCCGCGATCAGAGTGGAATATCGCACCCTTGGCGAGCTTCCTGTTCCGCGCCGCGTTGCGGATGGCCCGGGATATGAGGGGAGTTTGGTAGTGATCATCCATCGCGTAGCCGATAACTTCCTTGGTGCAGCAGTCGATTACGGTCGCGAGATACAGCCATCCTTCGCCGGTCTTGATGTAAGTGATATCGCCGACGAGCTTTTCGCCGGGAGAATCCGCGGTGAAGTTGCGGCCGACGAGGTCCGGCACGGAGCCCGCCGCGGCCTGGGTGAGGGACCACCGCTTCGGCTTCGGCCAGGCCCAGCACTCGCATCAGCAGGCGGATCAGCTCCAGGCTGGCGGTGTGGCCCCAGCGGGCGAGCTGGGCGTGGATGCGCCGGTATCCGTAGGTGTTGTCGGACATGTCGAACGCCTTCTTGATGAGAAGTTTCAGTTTCTCGCGCTGCTGGGCTGTCGCGGAATCCGGACTCCCCAGCCATTCGTAGTAGCCGGACTTGGACACGTCGAGGTGTTCACACATGAACTCGACGGGAAATGCGTACTCCACGGTGTCGAGTCGCATCGTTTCGATGAACTCGTACTTGCTTGCTACCGGGGATCCTTCGCGAAGTAAGCCGCGCATTTTTTCAGGAAGGCGTTCTCCATCTCGACTTCGCGGATTCGGCGTTCGAGTTCTTTCAATCGGACGCGTTCGCTGACCGTCAGCTCAGCGCCGGCGGGCGGCTCATGCTGTTTCTGATACTTCTTCACCCAGCCCCGGAGTGTCTCCGGGTTCAGTTCAAGTTCTCGGGCCGTCTCGGAGACGGTCTTACTGGACCGGAGTGCAAACTGCACCGATTCCTCGCGGAACTCCGGGGTGTACTTGCTGGGCGGTGCCACTTCGCGCTTCCTCATTTCCTTGACAGGACAACCCTATTGGGTCCATGTCCGGAAACTTCGGGGCCCTCAGTTGCCGTAGCGGGTCGGGACGGCGTCCGCAGCCCGGCCCGCCTCCCAACAGGCCCTCACCGCACACTAGGCAGCAGTGAAAGATCGCGACCGGTACAGGGACGCCGGTCCCTCCAGAGGAGCCGCACCCATCAGGGTCTTGCCCGAGCCCGTCGCAGCGATCACCTGCGTCCGCAGCCCCTGCGGCGGCATGAGCCCGCCGGCGGGCGTCTGCAGCACGCGCAGGACGGCGTCGACCGCCTCCACCTGATGCGGGAACAGCTCTTTCCCTGACATGCGTTTCCCCTTCTCGCCCGTGGGTCACGGGCTGATGATCGTTTCCCCTGGAGTGGAGCGGGCCGCCACGCGCCCCCTGAGCGAACCTCCTCGCTATGCCGGACAGTCGATTGGAGGGACGGGCAGCTGGTGGATGCAGGCAGCCGCACGGAGTGGGGGCAAGGCCGTGGTGTGACAGCTCGGCCGAATGGCCGCCGGGGATGGACCGCGGCCAAGCTCCATGGCACGGGGGCCTTGGCCTCGACCGGGCGCAGAGCGTGCGGGAGCGACCCCGCGCGCAACGCCGGCGCACGGCATCCGTGGTCTTCGCGCAGACCACCACCTGACACCGTCACCGGGCGGCCCTCCGGATATGACCCATTGTGTGACAAGTGATCAACTTTAGTCGTAGCCGTTCCTGTTGCCCGGAAGTGGCAGCATGGCTGGGGTGGTTCCTTCGTATCCATCCATTGACAAGCGTGAGCGAAGCGGCCGGATCCCGCTGTGGGCGGATCCGGGCCGGGGCAGGACGTGAGATGTGTTCGATCCTCTACAGAACACCGCTGCGACACCACAACGGATATCCAGAACACGGCGTGCCGACATGGTGTCGGGGAGACACGGCCCCGCCGGCGGCCCGACTGTGGCCGCGCGTCAGTATTTGGCGGCGGTGGGTGACGACTGGTCGGCGGCGAAACTGGAGTACTACGGAAGCCCGGAGGCCAAGGAGATCATGTGGAGCCTCGTCCATTTCCGCAAATGGTATGTCGATGCGAAGCTCTTGGAGCTGCGGGCCACATTCTCCCCACTGCGTATCAGATCGGTCGGCAGTGTGACCCTGACCTCGGATTACGACATCACTGTGAGCGGACCGGAAGACGTAGCCGCGGTCGAGTGGTTCAACGACACGTTCCGCCGGGATTGGGGGAAGGAATCCGCGACGGTCTTTGACACCAACCTGTATGTCAAGGACTTCATGCCGGAGCGGAGCAACTTCGGCCTTCCCGCGTACACCGGCAGTACGGACGCTCCCGGCGGCCGGAGATGGGGATCGGCCGACCGGCCCCGCACCTGGCGGCGGGAGGCCGGGGCGGGGGAGTGGGACCCCGCGACGAAACCGCGTCTGCGCCCTGAGCCCGAAGACACGGAAATCGGCCGGCCGGCCGGTGTGCAGGGGCGTGCCGCCGTGGAATTCGACCAGGATGTGGCGGCGCTCACCAAACAGCGTAAATACATGACGCAGGACGAGTGGGACGGCTATCTCCGGGACCTCGTCCGCCGGATGACACCGGGCAAGCGGGGGACGGCCACCATCAGGTACCGGATGGCAGACGGTGTGCACACGCGCGCTGTGGCGGATCTGGCGGCCCAGGTGGCGCAGGAGTCCGGGTCCGGTCGACTCCGGTGCTCCGACCAGGAGTTCCTCGACTCCTTCGAGCACTCGGCCCCCGATGTGGTGGTACGGGCCCGGAACAAGGTCTACACGCGCCTGGCCCGGCAGGTGCGTGCAACGCAGGCGGCCTACGCCGGCAGCCCGACGGACGAACTCGCGGTGCTCGCCAGGGAGCAGACAAGCTACGCCCTCTGGCATGCGATGGAGGCCTACCATTCCGAAGGGGCGGTACGTCATGTCGTGGGCGGCCAGGCGGGGTCGGGGATCAGTGTTTCCGCCGCGCAGTATCTGCAGTCTTTCAACGAGCAACTCGGTGACCTCCTCAAAGACATGACTCACTATCAGGAATCGGGAGAGGCCTTCTACCAGAGCTCCAAGTACCTTATGCGGATGGCCGATGCCGCGAAGCGGGCGCTCGACGCCAGCAATACGTGCCTGGGTGACGAAGACCTGGCGCTGCTGGAACAGCTCCATGAACTCGGGCACGACGAACATGTATTGATCCGCATGCGTAAGAACAAGGACCGATTCGACGGCATGCCGGTCGCGGAAAAGTCACGGATCGCGACAGGCGAGTACGGGCATGCCCTCGCGATCAGGGACAAGGATGCATTGCGCCGCCGTGTCCTCGAACTCGGTGCCGAAATCAATGCTCGGGTACGGACCGGTCCGGCGTGAAATCAGAAGGGGCCGCGCTGACTCTACGTACAAGTAACCTCACTGAAGGATAATTGAAGAGAGAAGTATAACCGGATAGAGAATTTGGTCCGGGACCGTGCTGCGCCCCTGGAGTTGCACCTGATGAAATGTTCTGATCCTGCATAGGTATGCTGGCCGGGTATTTCTTGATGAGTGAAAGGGGCCGGGGTGGGCGCGTCTGTGCTGATCGTCGACGATCAGGCGGTGATCAGGTCGGAGTTGAGGCGTCTGGTGGAGCCCCTGCCCGCATTCGACGTCGTAGCGGAGGCGGGTGACGGTGCCGAAGCCGTGGCCGAGGCCAGGACGCACCAGCCTGATGTGGTGCTGATGGATGTCCGCATGCCGCACGTCGACGGCATTGTCGCCACAGCACACCTCATGAGTTTCACCGCCCCGCCGAAGGTACTCATCATGACCGGCTTCGACATCGACGACAGGGTGCTGGACGCCCTGGAAGCGGGCGCCTGTGGCTTCCTCATGAAGGACCTCTCCCCAGGGCAACTGGAAACGGCCATGCGCACCGCGCTGGTCGGCGGCCGTGTGATGGCGCCCGAGGCGCTGGACAGCCTGGTCCGTCGCGCGTCCGCCGCCGGGCATGCGCGTGGCGCGTCCGCCCGAGCCTGGCTCACTCAGCTCAGCGGCAGCGAACGCCGGGTGCTCGCGCTGATCGGGGCAGGTCTGACCAACGCGCAGATTGCCCGGCAGTTGCATCTTTCACAGGCGAGCGTGAAGACGTATGTCTCGCGCGCCCTCACCAAGCTCGGCCTGGAAAACCGTACCCAGGCGGCCATCCTGGCCTACGAAGCCGGCCTGGTCGGCGTACGGGGCGACGACCTCGGCCTCCGGGGCAAGGCATGATCTGATTCGCCGAGACCGCCTACCGCCTCTGACCCCTTCCACGGGCCGGCGGGTTTCCACGAGCACGGGAAACAGTCACCTTTCGGCGACACCGGGGCTACATTTCGCAGACAAATCACAGAGAGCGCGCCTCCATAACGTGGGTGACGAGTCCCATGACGAGTCCCATGACGAGCCCCATGACGAGCCCCATGGAGAAAAGCTGTCCGCCTCGCGAAGAACCCGCAGCCGGTCATCCGCGCGCAGGAGCCGCGGCCCGCTGGGGTTGTCCGGCCCGCAGCACTGGCGCCTGACGGCCCGGATGGCCATCCTGCTCGCCCTCCCGGCCGCCCTCGCTACCGGCCTCGCAGTGCCACGTGTCGCGCAGTCCCTGGACCGTGCCGGACCGTTCGGCCGGGCCGAATCCACGTCCCGCCTCGTACTGACCTCCATGACCCTCGCGCACGGGCTCCAGAACGAGCGCGACATCGCCGCGCTCACACCCGGCCGGACCACTGACGACCTCCGGGCGCATCGCGAGGCGACAGACCGGGCGCTCACAGATTTCCGCGCCCGCGCCCGCGGTGCCGCGGCCGGCCCCCGGCTGACACAGCGAATAGACGACGTGGACACCGCGCTGCATGGGCCCGAGGGCCTGCGAGCTAAAGCGTTCACCGAGACGACCGGCCCGATGGCCACACAAACGGCGTACTTCGACCTCCTCGCTCCGCTGCTGGCGCTGGGTACCGGGGTGGACTACCACGCTGATCCAGAATCCACCGAGGGCTGGGCGCTGCACACGCTGTTCGTGGTCAAGGCGTCATTGTCCAGCCAACGGGCGCTGCTCAACGCGGGCATCGCCCGTGGCCGCCTCGTTGCAGAGGAAGCCTCCGCCGTGCTCGCCTCCCAGCGGGTGCGGGAGATGGCGCTGCGCGAGTTCCGCGCCTCTGCCGCACCCGAGGACGCGGAGCTGTACGAGAAGACGGTGGGGGATACCACCGAGGTGGACGGAATGGTGCGCGAGTCCGCGGCCGGGGCCCACAAGAACCCGAAGGGCGCCAAACCACCGTTTCGGGCGCGGGATTGGCACCGCGCGGCCAGCCGCGCCCTGGAACGGTTGTACATCGTGGAGACCGCCGTGGCCCGACGGATACTGGATACGAACGCGGCGTCCCGGGCGACGGCGAGGCGCGACGCTGTCGTCGACACCACGCTCGTGACCACCGCGTTGGGTCTGGCCGGCCTGGTGGCCCTGGGCAGCGCCCACTCGCCGGCGCGGCGGCTGCGCAGGCTTCGACGGGCGGCGCTGCAAGCCGCCGAGCAGCAGCTCCCCGCGCTGGTGGAGGCCATCTCCGCCCAGGGGCCGGGGGAGGTGGAGCTGAGAGTGACGCCGATCGATCTCGGTACGAGGGATGAAATCGGTGATGTCTCACGGGCGTTCGATGCCGTGTTCCGGGAGGCGGTACGACAAACCGCCGAGCAGGCCGTGCTCCGTACGAGCGTGAACGCGATGCTGGCCTCGATGTCCTGGCGCGGCCAGGGCCTGGTACACCGGCAGCTCGATGTCATCTCGGAACTGGAACGCGCCGAGGAGGACCCGGAGAAGCTGGCCGGGCTGTTCCGGATCGACCACCTGGCCACGCGGATGCGGAGGCACGGAGAGAATCTGCTCATACTGGCCGGAGATTCTCCTGGAAGGGTCCACTCCGTCCCTGCCCCGCTGCTTGACGTGGTACGCGCTGCGGCGGCCGAAGTGGAGCACTACACCCGGATCCGGGTCACGGAGCTGCCGGACGTGTGGGTCGTCGCTCCGGCCGTACAGGACCTGACCCACCTCCTGGCCGAGCTGCTGGAGAACGCCACCCAGTACTCGGGGCCGACGGACCCGGTCGAGGTGACAGCGGGCCAGGCCCCTGCGGGAGGGCTGGTCCTGAAGGTGTCCGACCGCGGGGTGGGCATCCCCGCGACGCAGGCGATGACGCTCAACGACCGCCTGGCGGACCCGCCGTTGGTGAACGTGGCGACCAACCCGGCAGATGGGCCTGTACGTGGTCAGCCGCCTCGCCGACAGGCACGGGATCGGAGCCCTGCTGCTCTCCGACGGGATCGGCTGTACGGCGGCAGTGGAACTGCCCGCGCAGCTCCTGGCAGAGCCTGCCTCGCGGCCCGATCCGGGCACCACACGACGAAAGGCAGCCGGGCCCGTGGTCTGAAGGCCCAGCCAATGAGCCGATGGACAACGCAGCACACGCCGGACACAGAACGAGAGGCACCTACGGATGAAGACGAACGAGGCAACGGCCGGAAGCGACGCGAACGCCACCGCGTCCGAAGTGGATCGGTTGGTCAAGGACTTCGCAAGGGCAGTGACCGGCGTGAGGCATACCGCCGTGGTTTCCTCCGACGGGCTGGTGTTCGCCACCTCCGGCGGGCTGGGCTGGGAGGACACCGAGCGCATGTCCGCGGCGGTCTCCGGCCTGGCCTCCCTCACCCGTTGCCTGGCCGAGATCTGCGAGACCGGCTGGGTCCACCACACCGTGGTGGACATGGAAGGCGGCTATCTCTTCCTGATGGCCGTCCCGGACGGCTTCACGCTCGTGGTGCTGACCGGGCCCGAGTGCGACATCGGATACGTCGTCCATGAAGCGGCCCGTCTGGTGGCACGTGTCGGGAAACTCCTCACGCCCGAGGTCCGGGCGGGGTTGCGCCAGATGCTCATGGCCTGACGCCTCACCACACTTCTCCAGAGAGGAAACGGATGATTCGCCGATTGCGCCCGGGCCGACGGCTGCCGGTCCGGGCAGAGCGTCAAGGGTGGCCGCCTCGTGCTCCCGGGAGAATGCGGGAGCTCCGGCACATACAAGGAATCCTCCACGGCCTGGTCCGTACCTGCGGACCGAGCAGGCTGGCACATCGGCGGTGGCTGGGCGACATCGGCATCGCCCTGCTCGTCACCTTCGCGTCGTACGTGCAGACGCGCGATGTGTGGAGCACAGGTCTCGTGCGCGATGTCGGGGCCTCCGCCGCTATCGCGATGATCGCCGCGGCAACCTTGGTGCTACGGCGGCGACTTCCCGTAATGTGCCTGGCTGCAGGGCTCGCGGCCAGCTTCGCCACCGACGATCGCACGCCACTGATTGCCGCCGCCTACGCGGTCGCCTGCTACGGCGGCGCATTGCGCTTCCCGGCGGTGGCCGTTGCTGTCGGGGCCTATCTGACGACCCGGCAGACCGTGGGCATGTCCGCGGACAGCATCCCGCAGCTCTACTACGGGGTGGGGGTGGACATTGTGCTCCCGACGATACTCGGCGGGCTGGTCCGGCATCAGCGGTCACTGCACGACGTCCTGCGGGAGCGTTTCACGCAGCTGGAGGGCGCGGTGGACAACGCCACACGATTCGCGCTGCTGGAGGAGCGCACCCGGCTCGCGTTCGAGCTGCATGACCACATCGGCCACCAGACCACCCTTCTGGTGTTGCGGGCAGGGACGCTCCAGCGGATGCCGGGCCTGCCACCGGAGGCCCGGCAGGCCGCTGAGGTGGTCATGGATTCCGCCCATCAAGTGATGTGCGACCTACGGCAGATGCTGAATGTCATGCGTGACACGGACGGCCGGCAGGACGCTCTCGGTAATCGCACCACCTGCGCGGAGCTCCTGGAAGGGCTGGTCCGCAACATGGCAGCGGTCGGCATGGACGTGGAGTGCCGCGTAGACGGCACACCCCGCACGTTGTCTCCTCCGTCGGAGGAATTGCTCCACCGCATCTGCAAAGAGGCGTTCACCAATGTCATCAAGCACGCTCCCGGGGCGGTGGCCGTCGTCGACTTGTCCTACGCGCAGGACAAGGTCACCTTCACGATGCGAAACGGCTCGCCGGTCGGCCCGGGGCTACTGGGGGACTCCGGCCGGATGGGTCTGATCGGCCTGGCCACGAGAGTCGCCGAGTCGGGCGGCCGCATGGTGGCCGAGCCACAGCGCGACGGCGGCTTCACTCTTGAGGCGGTGCTTCCCGTGACCGGTGGAGACAACGAAAACGAAGGGGAACTGTGCTCACTCGCGTAGCGATCGTGGACGATCAGCCCATCATCCGTGGGGCACTGAAGATGCTGGTCGACTCCTCGGACGAGTTCGAGGTGGTCGCCGAGGCGAGTGACGGTGCCGAGGCGCTGACCCAGGTCACGACCCACCGTCCGGATGTGGTCCTGATGGACCTGAACATGCCCCGTATCGGGGGTATCGAGGCCACGCGCCGATTGACGCAGCTGCCCGAGTCACCGTATGTCCTCATACTCAGTGTCTACAGCAGCGAAGACCAGGTACTGAGCGCGCTCAGGGCCGGAGCCTGTGGGTTCCTGCTCAAGGACCTGCGCCCCGAGGAGCTCTTCGCCGCCCTGCACACGGTGGCGGCGGGTGGCCGGGTCATCGCCCCGAGCGTGCTGACCGGGCTGGTGCGGCGGGCCGCCGACAACACACCGATCCGGGTCAATGGGACACACGAGAAGCTGTCCGCGCTGAGCCAGGGCGAACACAGGGTGCTCGCCCTCGTGGGAGTCGGGAAGACGAACGCGCAGATCGCCAAGGAACTCCATCTGTCCGGGGCGAGCGTGAAGACCTATGTCTCACGCACCCTCGCCAAGCTCGGCCTGGGCAACCGCACCCAGGCGGCGATCCTCGCCCACGAGTCCGGGATCACCACGACAGGACCCGACGGAGAGCCGCGGCGTAATCGCCTGCCAGCACGCTCGATCTCCTCGACATCGCGTGACCGGTGACAACACTTATGGTCAAAGAACTTTGAAACGCCCCTGACCGGGGCCCTGCCCCACCCGAACCGAGACGGCGAGGTCAGTGGACATACGAGGCAAGATTGGGAATCCGAACATTTTCCGAGGAGCACTCCTGCCCGGCTGCTAGTGCGTCAATATTCTCCCGCAGCTGGCTGAAGCTGTACCTCACGACCTCCTTCAGTAGGGGTTTGCTGTCATTGGCCTTCGTCCAGCCAGGGAATCCACGATTTGCAAGGTTCTTCATGAGAGTGTCTCCGTGCGGCAATTGGGAAGGGCGAAGATTATCAATCCGCTCCAGCCAGCTCTTTTCCCGCTGTTCCAGCAGCTTGAGGGAAATCTTTTGGGCGGCGACCTTCCAGCCCTGGTGAAATGCGTTCAGCAGCTCTTCCTTGGTGAATTTACCCTTAACGCTCTCCGTAAATTTGGCGAACGCTTCCTCCTCCAGTTTGGTGAGAGTCGACCCGATCAGCGGAATTGCATCGTCGACGAGAGTTTTCGAGAAAGTCACTGGGTCCGACAGGGGACTTGAGGACGGCGTACCGCTCAGCATGATGGCAGGCAGCCCGAACGCCAGGCCCAACAGTGCGACGGGCCCTGCCGCCACACCGGCGCACACCAGTGCGAAGCAGACCATGTCGCCGCTGATCGCAACGATGTCCAGCCCGATCGCCAGCCCGTCGTCTTTGGCGATATTGTTGACCAGCGAGCCAACATTTACGATCTCATAGTCGTCATTCTTCGGGAAATTTGCCAGCACAAGATTTGGTAATCCTCTCCCTTCAGCTTCATGTAAGTAATTATCGCACCGAATATGCTTCCCGTCGGATGCACGAACCTGAGTCCAGGAGTATTGGCGAGGTGTGTCCATCCGTTCTCCGGATCCGCGACCACCTCATAGTATCCAGTTGACATATTGAACGGGAGATAGTGTTCTTCATATACCGAATATTCGGCAGGCGAATGGCTCGGAAGGTTCTGGACGATCTCTTCCTGCCCGCTGATCGTCAGCCCGGTCTCCCTGATGGGGACGGCTGGGGCGAGAGGTGGAATCGTAAATCTCGTTCCCCAGTGCGTGTCATCGACGTGGCTCTTTTCCAAGAGGCTGACCGTCACACCTGAAGTTCGTTTCCAATGTCCGTGCAGGTGCCTCTCGGGAAATATCGAAGTGGCGTTATGCCATCCTCCGTCGGCCGGCATGATCGCCTCCAGGTCACGGCGGTCATCCTTGAACGTGATGCGGACGTGGGCATAGTTGAGGAAACGCCCGTCTTCCGTTCGAGGGGTATTGCATTTGATTCTGAGGCGGGTAATGTCTGCCGGCGTCCCCCTCCAGTTAACTTTGCATATCTTGGGATGGAGGGTTCTGAAGTGATGCTGGAATTTTTCGACCGTATCCCATGGGGTACCTTCCAGGGTCTCAGTCTGATCATTAAGTGAGGAGTAGACCGGGCTTACCATTGCTCTTTCATATTTGGCGTGCGCGGGGCGGGCGAGGAAATCCGGGGGATCTTCCGGCGGGCCGAATTTAATATTGGCTGTGTTGGATGGAGGGATTACGCCCGCTTCGGCACCGGAAAAAAGCGGAACAGGGTCCCATCCCCCGGGGAGCGGCTCACGCGCCCATGCGGCCAGTGCGGACAGGTACCCTCCTCCCGGTGCGGGCTCCGAAGTAGTGTTCCCGGCGTGTTGCCGGAAAGGGGCCCCGGCTGTCGGAGCCCCGGTCTGCGGGGTTTGTTCCGGCGCTGGTGGCTCGGTGGGCGATGCTCGGTCCAGCCCAAGGGGGAGCTGGTGTGGGCGTTCAGGCAACGGGCCCACGACAGATCCAAGGTAGAGCGCCCATGTGACAAGTTGGGCCGGTGTCATCTGCTGGTAGTCGGCTCCCGTCGGCGAGACCGCTGGGTGGATATTCTTCCGTCGCTCCTCAACTTCCTTCTTCACCATTTCCATGGATTGCTTTTGCGCCATGCGTTGATCCTGGCGAGGGTCAAAGTATTTACGCGGCACGATTCGCCTTTCCCGTTGTGTGCGGGTGGACGGCCCATCAGGGCAGTTGCAAAGTCCGCCGTGAGGCCCGGAAGCAACCTGACGAGTCGTCATGCTGGCGGGCCCGCACAGGGCCCCGCATCCGCGTGACCAGAACGGGTGCGGAGATTGCGGGACTTTGCAACCGCCTTGGGGCGGTCGCATCGAGAAAGCTAGCGAGGGCCGCCGCCGGACGCAGTCTGCATTGGAGAGCGGTGGGGTGGCCGAACGATGACCCGCCCCGACACTCCGTCAGTTCCTGCCAACGGGACCTATTGATCAGAAACTCAAAGGGTTCTCGTTGAGGGTGTAGCGGACGTGGGGTCCGTGGAAGTAGCCGCGGACGATGTGGGGTTGGCGTTGGCGTCTGCGGAAGAAGCGGTGGGTCTCGGCGGCGAGTTCGGCCTGGTTCCGGGCCTGGTGGCCTTTGGGCAGGCTGTGCTTGAGGTCGGCGTTGACGAGTTCGTCGGGGTTGAGCTCGGGCGAGTACGGGGGCAGGAAGTGCAGCTCGATCTCTTCGGTGTGCACGGCGAGCCAGGTCCGGACGGTCTTCGAGCGGTGTGCGGAGTGCCCGTCGACCACGAGGTGGATCTTGTGGTCGAAATGCCCGACGAGCCGGTCGAGGAAGTGGCACATCACCTCTGCGTCGAAGGTGCCGGTGAAGACCATGAAGTGCATGCGGCCCTTGGTGCTGATCGCGGACATCGCGTTGACCGGGAACCGGTTGCCTGTGCGCCGCACGACGGGAGTGCGTCCCTTCTCGCCCCAGGTGCGGCCGGTGACCTGGTCGGAGCGGACGCCGGCCTGGTCGGCGAAGAGGATCTCGCCGCCCTCGGCCTTGGGCCCTCGTACGGATCGCCGGCCAGGTCTCCTCGTGCCAGCGCCGCACCGCTTCGGGGTCCTGTTCCACGGCCCGCTTGTCGGGCCGCTGGAAAGTCAGGCCCCATCGCTTAGGGTACTTGCCCACGCCGGGCTCGGTCAGCCGCATCCGGTACAGCTTCGCGATCAGGTCGCCGACCAGGCGCCGGGTCCATAACTGGCCGGCCAGGCCCACGTCACACGGCCGGTGGTCGAGCACCGCCTGCCGCACCGCCGCCTGTTCCGCCTCGCCCAACACCTGGTGCACGCCCACCGGACGGCCCTTCGGCCGGGCGAGCAGTGCAGCCCGGCCTCCGGCCTGCCACTTCACCCACCAGATGTCCACCGCCTTCAGCGACACCCCAAAAACCGCCGCGACGTCCTCACGGTCCCGCCCCGCCGCCAGCGCGGCCACCGCCCGAAGGCGCAGGACCTCCTGCGCCGACGGCGACAGATGCCGCGCGTCCCCCACCAGATCACTCACACCCAGCCCAACGACCCAGAATCACAAGCGTTTCGGATCAATTAAGACGCGGCGCGGGAAACCGGAGCAACACCTCGGCATTCCGGTCGACCTGCGGATCCTTCCGGACAAGTATCAACCTTCCCCTGCAGGGCATTGGTTGATTCTTGTCAGTCAAAGGGTGACTAGATCGAAAGTTGTGCCCCGGTCGGCTGTCACCGCTGTTAGCTTCTGGGCAGGCAGGAAGTCCGGAGCGAAGAAGGCAGGGAACTGCGGGTGCCTAATTACTTGTCACCAGGCGTATACGTAGAGGAAATGGAGGGTGGATCGCGTCCTGTTGAGGGCGTGGGCACTTCTGTGGCGGCGTTTGTGGGGTTTGCCGAACAAGGACCGCTGAACGAGCCGGTCCGGGTTACCAACTGGAGCCAGTTCACGAGCACGTTCGGCGACTTCGTCGACGGGTCGTATCTCGGGCACTCCGTTTACGGTTACTTCGCGAACGGCGGTGGCACTTGTTACATCGTGCGGGTCGGGGGTGAACCGTCGGCAGCCGTCGGATCCGCAGCCCCGAACGCTGTCGCCGCGGCGCCGCGACAGGCCCTTGGGGGCTTCTGGGTCACGGCGTTGCCGTCAGCCGCGGGCAAGGACGTCGCTGTCGACGTGCAGCGTATGTGGCCTGAGGGGGAGTCGGGACCGAAGGCCCGTAAGTTCCCTGCCCCCGCCGATGCCGCGAAGGGGAAGACGGGCAAGGACGCCGACGGCGCGGCGGCTGCCGATGCCACCCAGGACGACGAGGCCACCTACAAGCTGTCGGTCAAGGTGGGCGGCTCGTTGGTCGAGACGCTCGACGTCTCCGCCGAGAGGTCCTCGGTGCAGTACGTGGTGACGCAGGTCCGGGCGAAGTCCAAGTTCATCCTCGTCGAGGAGGACACCGCCACGACCGGTGCCGCCCTGGCGCTGCCCGAGAAGAAGTCGCTGGTGCTGCCCCCGGCTGCCGCCGACGCCGGGGTGCAGAGCTCCGGCGCGGAAGTGGAGAGCAGTGTGGTGGGGCGCTACGTGGGTGATGTCGGCAGGCGTTCCGGCCTGTCCGGCCTCGAGGCGATCGACGATGTGACCATGGTCGCCGCTCCCGACCTGATGGCCGCCTACGAGCGGGGGGCCTTGGACCGGGAGCAGGTCAAGGCCGTCCAAATGGCGATGATCAACCACTGCGAGGGCATGGCCAACCGCATGGCCATCATCGACCCGCTGCCGGACATGGGGCCGAGCGAGGTCTACGAGTGGCGGCAGAACGAGGCCGGGTTCGATTCCCGGTTCGCGGCTCTGTACTACCCGTGGGTCAAGGTGGCGGACCCGTCCAGCGGGAAGAGCTTCCTGATGCCGCCCTCGGGCCACGTCGCCGGCCTGTGGGCGCGTAACGACGCAGCCCGCGGTGTGCACAAGGCGCCCGCGAACGAGGTGCTGCGCGGTGCGGTGGACCTGGGCATCCAGGTCACCAAGGGCGAGCAGGAGCAGTTGAACCCTGCGGGGATCAACTGCATTCGCAGCTTCCCGGGCCGCGGCATCCGGGTCTGGGGCGCGCGGACGCTCTCCAGCGACCCGGCATGGCGATACCTGAACGTGCGCAGGCTCTTCAACTACCTTGAGGAGTCGATTTACCAGGGCTCCCAGTGGGTGGTGTTCGAGCCCAACGACGAGCGGCTGTGGGCCACCATCCGCCGTAATATCGCCGCCTTCCTCGTCAACGAGTGGCGGCAGGGAGCGCTCTTCGGTAGCACCCCCGACGAGGCTTTCTACGTGAAGTGTGACGCCGAGACAAATCCGCCGGATGTCATTGAATCCGGTCAGGTTGTCTGCGAGATCGGTGTGGCGCCGGTGAAGCCGGCCGAGTTCGTCGTCTTCCGGATTTCGCAGGAGTCGCTTAGCGGCGCCGGAGCGGACGCGTAGCCACCAGGACCAGAAGATGCGCGGCGCGATTGACGCCGTGCTGAGATTCATAGAGAGGAACAATCGTGGCAGGCGAGACAGCGGCGAACGACAACTTTATTGTTCACAGCTTTGGCATCCAGATCGACGGTGTCCTGCTGGAGCAGCTGAAAAGCGTCAGTGGGATTGGCATGCAGCAGGATGTCATCACAAGTCAGCACGTGACCGACAAGGGGATCCCATACACCCGTAAGCAGCCGGGTGCCAAGACCACCTCAAGTATCACTCTCACGCGAGGTATGGACAAGAGCAAGGCTCTTACCGACTGGATCAAGGAAACCTACGACAACGGTGATCTGAGTAAGGCCCGAAAGGGCGTCACCATTGAGATGAAGGACAATAAGGGTGCTACAGTCCGGCGGATCACGCTGGTGAATGCTTGGGTGAGTGCTTGGCAGAGCGGCGATCTGATCGCGGGCCAGAGCAATGCGGTCGATGAGACCGTCACCATCGAGTGTGAAGACCTGAAGGTCGAGCACTCGTGAGGCGCGGGCGTGTTACGGAGGGACCGTCCTCGGCGGTTTCGAAAGAGCGGGCCACGGCGAACACGCCCGCCATGCCCAGTCCGGCTGCGGGCCCGCCCGGCGGGCCCGCAGCTCTCCCGACGGAGTTTTCCTTCACGTTGCCGCGTGGCTACGTGGATTCGCAGGGGAATGTCCACCGGGAGGGCGTGATGCGCCTTGCCACGGCCCGGGATGAGCTCATTCCGCTGAAAGACCAGCGGGTTCAGGAAAACCCTGCCTATTTGTCCGTTGTTCTGCTGGGGCGGCTCATTCCCAGGCTGGGAACCCTCACGGATGTCCATGCGGGCATCGTGGAGGAGATGTTCGCGGCGGACCTCGCGTTCCTGCAGAGGTTCTACGAGAAGATCAACGCGGATGGTTCGTCGCTGGCGACGACGGTGTGTCCGGACTGCCGGCACGAGTTCCAGGTGGACATGGGGAGCCGCCTGGGGGAATGACGGTGTACGCGATCGATGACCTTTACGCGGAGATCGCGTACATCGCTTATCACTTCCATTGGCCACCGAGCGAAATACTCGCCTTGGAGCACCCCGAGCGCAGGCGTTACATCGGCCAGATCAGAACCATCAATCAACATCTTTCAGGCAGGGATTAGGTACGTGTTGCAGCGGATTCTCACTGCTCTTCCGAGCCGGAATCGGGACTGCGCGCCGGAGGCGGCGCCTGCGTCCGAGCCCGAGCGAGGCCGGGGACCGAAGGTTGTCCCTGTGCCCGCCCTCGTCTGCGCGGGCCGGATGCGAGCGGTCACGGACGTGCTGCGTGCTGCCGAATCTCTGGCGGCGTGGCGCGATCCACGGTTGAGCGTTGAGCAGATGTTGTTGGTGAACCCAGAGCCGCCGCTGGTGTTCCGGGCGTCCATCGGGCTGCGGAGCGCGGCCGGTTACCCCCGGTACTGCCAGGTGGCGGCGCTCGTCTGGGCCGTTGACGCGCAGCAGGCGGAGTCGGCGGCAGAGACACGGCCCGCGGTGAACACGACCCGCCCGGTCCGGACGGAGAGGGAGCAGGCCTTCGTCGCAGGCGATGGGAACAGCGGCACCGGCCTAGGCGACGGGCGCGGCGTCAGCGGCACCGAAGGCGTTCGCGGCGACCTGGGCCGCGGTGGTGTGGCCCGGTCCCGGCGCAGCCGGCGGCGCGTCGGGCCTGCCGATGGCCGAACCGACGCCCGTCCGGAAGGCCGAGGTGAGGACAGATGTGAAGGCCGGGGCGAAGGCGGACGTGAAGACCGTGCGGGCGTGCGGACCCGTGAGGCGGGGAAGCTGGAACTCCCGCAGAATGACGGACCTGCCGCGTCCGGCCCTGTTGACCATGCGCGGTCGCCGCGCACCCCGGCGGGTCGTCCGGGGAGCGTGGCGCGGCACTCCGGGGGCCGGATGAGCCCTCCGGCCGGAGAAGGCCATGCGGCGGTTGAAGGTCATGCAGAGGCTGGGGACAACGCAGTCGAGCAGCGAGCAGCCGGGACAGGTGCGACACCGACGAGGAGTGCGGGTCCGACGAGGAGTGCGGGTCCGGCGGAATGCGACGATTTCTCGCGAGGGGACGGCAGCTCCTCGCGAGGGAAGATATCGATAACTGATACCTCGACCGCCGGTCCGGGCAACCGGTCCGTAACGAGGCGGGCTGATGCGCCGGGCCCGGAAGGCCGTACCGGAAGCCCGGATAGCGAGCCCGGCGGGAGCGAGAGCGCGGTCCGCAGTCCGGCTGTCGTGGCGAAGACCGGTTCCGGTAGCGGTCGCATCAGCCTGGTGGCCCCTGCGCGTCAGCGGCCCGGTGCGGCGACGTCATGGAGCTTCGCTTCCCGGGTACTCCGGAAGGGCGTGCGAAGCGCCGCAGCGCAACTCTTGTTCACCCGGCCGACGGCCGGGCGCAAGGACGGTGCGATTCCCTCGCTTGCCGCCCTGGCGGAGTTCCCCGATGTCCTCATGGTGGGCGGGATACGGCGCCGACGCCTGACAGGACCTGGGGTCGTACTGGGACAGCAGGATGCTGTGGCCCGGTCAACCGGTTCTGCCCCGGGCCGGCTCCGGGATCTGGTTGGCACGCAGTCCTTCCCCGGCATCCCTCGTCCAGCCCTGTCGGCGTCAACGGCGGTGAGCGGTGTACCGCTCCGCCGGCCCTCGGCCGGACCGGCTCGCACGGAGCTGTCCGTATTCCTCCCGTTGGTCTCTCCCGCCGGAACAGGCAGAGCCGGGGCGAGGCTGTCCGGCTCCGTGGCGACGGACGGTCGGCAGCCGCCGATGCCGGCGTGGCAAGGTCAGGTCGCCGGCTTGACGGCTCCAGGCCTCGCACGGTCCGTACCGGCCGCTGTGCGCTCTGCGGTGCGGCGGCCGGTGCCGCCGGTGACCGGTGCGGCGGGTAGCACAGCGGATGCCGTGAACCTGGCGTACGGTCACCGCGCGGTCCGTATCGATGGCCGGCGCACGGCGGCAGGGAGGGCGTTCACGCCGATGACGGCGGCCCCGCCGGCGCCGACTGGTGCGATCGATGCCGGACACGTCGAAACGGGGCGGTGGAACCCGGCTGCCGGTCAGTCGGCTGTCGGACATCCGTCCTTGGTGAAGTCCGCTGTGGTTCATGGCGAGTTCGGACCGGTCGACCTCGCGGACGACGGAAGCACGGTCCGTGAACCGTCCGGGCCGACCAGGGCGGACCGTACGCCGCACAGTGATGCCGAAGCGGCGCGGCGGCGGCCGAACGCGGGTATACATCGCTCTCCACGTCCGGAGAATATCCGTCACATGCCCCGGAACACCTCGGAGTTGGGCATAGCCACGGCTGCGGCTGCCGTTGCCGCAGGGCACATCACTTCTGTGTCGGCACCGCTGGTACCGCATACGGAAACAGCTCATCGCGGTCCGCTCGTGGCGCGTCCGGAGCCACCGCCTGATGCGGCAGCAGGCCCGGTGCCTGCGGTCCGGACACCGCTGGGCGGCCCTGGGAAGCGGTCCGGGCTACCTGCCGGACAGGACCTGGGCCGGGCGGAACGGGGTGCGGAGACGGCACCGGCGCGGCCGGCCGGCTGGCCGTTGAACGACCGCGCCATAGCCGCGACTCCCCTGGAATTCCCCTCGGAGCCGGTCGGGGGAGCCGCGCACGCGGAGGCACGCGGCTTCGGTACGCCCACGTCGGCACCCGCGTCGGGACCCACTTGGGACCGTCCGCCCATGGTCGCGCGAACCGGCGGTGCGTCGGCGGCTGACGGGCCGTCGTCCGTGGAGCCGACGACTTCCGGGCCCGGCACACCGTCGGAGGCGCCAAGCCACCTGTCGCAGATGCCACCGTACGGACCGGCGCCCGGACCGGTAGGTACGCCCGGGCCCGTCCCGGTGGCCCGGGCGCCGTGGCCCGCGCGGAGGTTCACCACCGTCGCCTCGTCCGCGCCCTCGATCGGGCTGGATGCCGCGGACGCCCAGGTGCCGGTGTCCGCGGGGTGGAAGCGCCGCGATCACGATCTGCCGGCCGGCGGGCGGGCGGGGACGGAAAGTTGGGGAATCCCGACGGGAAAACTGTTCTACGGAGAGAAGCGAAGCGATGACGAAGACAGCAACTTCAGCTGACCCGGGGACGACCCAGCGGTTCCGGCTCGTCATCGACGGCACCGACCTAGGGGAGTTCACGAGCTGCATGGGGCTGTCCTGCACGGTCGAGGTGGAGGAGTACGCCGAGGGTGGGCGCAATGACTCGACCTGGTATCTGCCCAAGCGCATCAAGTACCCGCCGCTGGTCCTGTCACGGACGGTGACCGCTGATGCGGAGAAGACGAGTCAGTGGGTGCTCGACACGGTCAACGACACGCGGCAGCGCACGGGGCAGATCGCTGCCCTGTCGTCCGTCGGCACGGTGATTGCGAAGTGGGACCTGATGAACGTGGTGCCCATTTCCTGGAGCGGGCCGAATTTCGATACGGCGATGCCGAGCGCGGCCACAGAGGTGCTGGAGATCGTCCATCACGGGTTCCTCAAGGCGGGGACGACATGAGCAGTGATACGAGCAGCACGGTGAGCACCGCGCTCAGATACGTAACGGAAGGACGGAGGCAGCATGTCCTCTGACAAACGGGCGGCCCTGGACCTGTACGCGCCTCCCAGCAACGGGGGGAGCGACCCCGGACCGTGGCTCGACGAGATCGAGTTCCAGTTCAACCCCGCAGAGCTCGCCCTGGTCAAGGGAGCGTCCTGGGCACGCCACAATGTGCGCTCCGCCCCACGTGCCGCGATGCCCGAATTCACCGGGAGCCAGCCGCGCGTCCTCGCCATGACGCTGCTGCTGGACGGCTCCGACCAGCGGGGCAGGTCGGTCGACGCCCGGGTGAAGAAACTCCTGGATTGCTGTGTCCCGACCGAGTACAGCATTGACGCGGAACGCCCTTCGCCACCGTGGATCAGGTTCCGGTGGGGCGACTTCTCCTCAGTGTCGTTCCTGGCCTGCCTGCGCAAGATCCAGGTCACCTACACCCTGTTCTCCCCGCAGGGCAGTCCGAAGCGGGCGGTCTGCGAGATCACGCTGGAGGAGATCGGCGGGGCGACCAAGGGACAGAACCCGACGTCCGGTTCGCCCACCTCGCGCCGCGCCCACACGGTCGTCGCGGGCGACTCGCTGGCGTCGATCGCGTACCAGGAACTCGGCAGTGCACAGTCCTGGCGGGCGGTCGCGGAGCTGAACGGCCTGCGCGACCCCTGGCGGCTGTCCCCGGGGCGGCAGGTCCTGTTGCCGGGGCGCGAAGGCGAGTGACAGAACACAGAACGTGCGGGGCGGCGAAAGAGCAGGAGGGCATGGGAAATGGTGGAACGTCATACCGCGGAGCTGGAGGTAAGCGTCGGTGGAGCGCCGCTGCCGAGGGCGTGGGGCCTTGCCCTGGCCTGGACGTTCGTGGAGGAGTCGGGGCACGCGTCCGCCTCGGCGGAGGTGGGATTCCGCGACCCCGGCTGTGAGTTGATCGCCAGGACTGGGATCGGTCTCGGGGCACGCGTCAAGCTGGTGGCACTGGACGAACGGGGGAAGCACGACCTCTTCGAGGGCGAGATCACGGGCTGCGAGACGCGCGCGGCGGAGTCGGGCGTCTTCAGCGTCGTACGCGCGGAGGACTACGCGCACCGGCTGAAACGCGGCCGCAGAGTCGTCGGCTACCACCAGATGTCCGCGCACCAGATCGCCGAGAAACTGGCGCGGGACGCGGGCCTGAAGGCCGGTGAGATCGACCGCACTCCGTTGGTCTACGACTTCATCACCCAACCCGTCGTTTCCGACTGGGACTTCCTCACCCACCTGGCGCGGGAGAACGGCTGCGATGTCTTCGTCCGCTCGGGGGCCCTGCACTTCAAGAACCTTGCGAAGGCCTCCGACGCTCCCGCCGGGCGGGCGCGCGCACGACAGAGCCCCTTCGCTCTGGAGTACGGGCAGAACCTGGTGAAGGTGCAGTCCGGGGCCTCACTGCGCGAGCAGGTCACCAGTGTGCAGGTACGGGGCTGGGATCCGGAGCTCAAGAAGGAACTCGTCGCCGACCGCCGCATCGGATCCACTCCGTCCCGCGACGTACGGTGGAAGGCGGCGTCGGACGCTGTGGGCGGCGCGCCGCTGCTGCTGTCGTCGGTGCCCCGCGCGAGCCAGCGCGAGGTGGAGCTGGTGGCCGACGCCATGGCACAGGAGGTCGCAGGCAGCCTCACCGAGCTTCATGCCGTGGTCAGGGGAGAGCCCCGGCTACGGCTGCGTTCGGCGGTCACGCTCAGCGGTCTGGGCGACCAGTTCAGCGGCCGGTACACCGTGACCTCGGTCCGTCACGAATACCACCCCGACACCGGCTACATGACCGAGGCCGCGGTGCGCGAGGGAGCCGACCGGTCGGTGGTGGGCCGGCCCGGCGACGCGGAGGAGGGCGTCCGCCGCATCCCGGGGCTGGTGTCCGCGCAGGTCGTCGATATCAAGGACCCCGAGGAACAGGGGCGGGTCAAGCTCTGCTTCCCGTGGCTGTCCGACGAATACGTGAGCAACTGGGCCCGCACCGTGCAGCTGGGCGGCTCCAAGGGCGGCGGCATTGTGATCCCCGAGGTGGGCGACGAGGTGCTGGTCGGCTTCGAACAGGGCAGCCTGGAACGCCCGTACGTGATCGGAGGTCTCTACAACGGCGTCAACAAGCCGAAACCGCGCAAGCCCGACCTCTACGACAAGACGAAGGGCGTGGCCAACCGCCGCTCGTTCGAATCGAAGATGGGGCACCGGCTGGAGTTGCTGGACGCGGACATGGGCCCGTTGGGCGTTCTGCTCGCCACCGGTGACGACAAGCTGTGGATCGACCTGGACCAGCACGGCACACGCATCGTGATCCACAGCGACGGCGCCGTCCAGATCGAGGCGAAAGGGAACGTGAAGGTGAAGGGCAACGGCATCACCTTGGACGCCGGTTCGGGCGCTCTGGAGCTCAACGGGAGCGAGATCAAACTCACGGGCAAGCAATCGGTCGACGTGTCCGGCGCCCAGGTCAAGGTAAACGGGACAGCCGCGGTGAAGGTCAATGGCGGCGCCCTGACCGAGATCAAGGGCGCGCTCGTCACGCTCAACTGACGCCCGCCCGCCCGCTGTCCGCTTCGACGACGAATACCCCGGAATGGAGAACGGTGACCATGCCTCCCGCAGCACGGATCGGCGACGCCACCTCACACATCCCCAACCCGACCCCGGTCCCAGTGCCCGTGGGAACCGGCACCATCACCGGTCCGCCACCGGCCCCGACCGTGCTGATCAACAAGCAGCCCGCCGCGGTCGCGGCGTCCTTGGCGACGTGCGTGTTCCCCGGCCATATACCACCGCTGCCGCCGATGCCGCTCATCACGATCCCCGTGCCCGGCAAGACCGTACTCATCAACGGCATGCCGGCGGCCAGGATGGGCGACAAGCTGCCGTGCGGCGCCGCTGTCGTCGGCGGGTCGCCCACTGTGCGCATAGGCGGCTGACATGTCGGATTTCTTCATCGGCAGAGGCTGGTCCTGGCCGATGGGAGTGAACCCGTCCGGCGGGGTGGCCATGGCCGGGGGCTGGACCGAGGTCGAGCAGTCCATTCGCCTCATCCTGGGGACGGAGCCCGGTGAGCGCCCGATGCGCCCGGAGTTCGGCTGCGCGATACGGGACCAGATATTCGGCTCCTTCGACGCCTCCGCCCGCGGGGCCATCGCGCACGAGGTGCGGCGGGCGCTCGACCGCTGGGAGCCGCGGATCAACGTGGACGATGTGGACGTCGTCCAGGCGGCGGACGAGCAGGACATCCTGCGCATCCACGTCAGCTACCACCTGGCGAGCACCAACAGCCGCCGGAACCTGGTCCACCCGTTCTATGTCATTCCCGCCCACGAGGGAGAGGGGAAGCGGACCGGGAACACTCCCGGCGACCCTCGGAGAGATACCGATGCCCCTGCCTAGCCCGAACCTCGACGACCGCCGGTTCCAGGACCTGGTCGACGAGGCCAAGCGTTTCATCCAGCGCCGCTGCCCCGAGTGGACGGACCACAACGTCTCCGACCCCGGGGTCGCCCTCATCGAGGCGTTCGCGCAGATGGTCGACCAGCTGACGTTCCGGCTCAACCAGGTGCCGGACAAGGTCCACCTCGACTTCCTGGACCTGCTGGGCATGAAACTGATGCCCCCTCAGTCGGCCCGGACCGAGCTGACGTTCTGGCTCTCTGCGCCTCACGGGGCAACGGTGTCCGTACCGGTCGGTACCCAGGTGGCGACCCCCCGTACCGGCCACGGCCCGGCCTGCGACTTCACCGTGGACCAGTCGCTGGACATCGTCCCCAGTACATTCCGGCACGTCGGCACCATGGAGTCGGGCCATGGCGCGGTGCTGATTACCGAGCGCTTCCTGGCGGGCGAGCCCGCGACCTGCTTCTCGCAGCCTCCCGTTGCCGGGGACAGCCTGCTCATCGGGCTGACGGGGGCCGTCCCGCGGTGCGCGGTGGCGCTGCGCATTGACTGCTCGCTCGGGGGTGTCGGCGTGGACCCGCGGCGCCCGCCGCGGGTCTGGGAGGCCTGGTGCGGGGAGCAGTGGGTGGCCTGCGAGGTGCACAGCGACAGCACCGGAGGGCTCAACCGCCCCGGCGAGGTGCTCCTGCACGTCCCGGAGGGTCATGCCTCCTCGCTGATCGGCCGACGCCGTGCCGGGTGGCTGCGCTGCCGGGTCGTGGAGCCCGTCACAGGGCAGCCGACCTATTCCTCGTCTCCCGTGGTCAAGGGGATCGAGGCGTTCACGATCGGTGGCACCACCATGGCAGCACACGGTGAAGTGATCTCCGATGAGGAGTTGGGAACCTCCGACGGCACGCCGGGGCAGGCCTTTCCCCTGGAGTGCGCCCCCATCGCCGCGGGGTCGCTGCGGACGGTGAGCACCACCGGTGATGGCGGACGCCAGGAGTGGACACCGGTGGCGGACCTGGCTTCCTCCAGCCCCGCCGACCGGCACGTGATGGTGGACGAGGTCTCGGGTGAGGTGCGGTTCGGGCCCTCGGTCCGCGAGCCGGACGGCACCGTCCGCCAGTACGGCGCGGTACCGGAGTTCGGCGCGCGGGTCGGCGTAAGCGCGTACCGCAGGGGCGGTGGCCGCACGGGCAATGTGGCGGCCGGCACCCTGACAGTGCTGCGCACCCCGCTTGCGCTCATCGCCCGGGTGGAGAACCGCGAGAGCGCGGTGGGCGGTGTGGACGCGGAGTCGGTGGAGGGCGTCAAGCAGCGAGCCGGGCAGTGGATGAGAACCCAGGGGCGAGCGGTGACCGCGCGCGACTACGAGGCAGTCGCAGCCGCCGCATGCCGTGAGGCAGGGCGTATCGAGTGTGTCGCGGACCCGGTCAACGACGGGCCGGGGCTGGTACGCGTCCTGATCATCCCCAAAACTCCGGACGTGCAAGGGGAGGAGAGTTGGCGGGCGTTGGTGCCGTCACGGGCGATGCTGGAATCGGCGGTGCAGGCCGTTGAGGCCGCTCGCCCGATCGGTACCCGGGTCGTGGTGAGCGGTCCCGCCTACCAGGGCGTCACGGTGGTCGCCGAGGTCGAGGCGGTATGGGGCGCGGAGCCGGACGCCGTACGCGAGCAGGTACTGCGATCACTGCACGAGTTCCTCAGCCCGCTGCCGTCCGAGGACAGGGAGCGCGAGGGCTGGCCGCTGGGCCGGGCGCTGCGGCTGAGCGACGCTCTGGCCGCGGCGGCGCGGTGCGAGGACGTGGAGTCGGTGACCAAGTTGGAGATGTACCCGGCGGATCCGGCGTCCGGTGAGCGCCGTCCGGCCGAGAGGCGGATCGAAGTGGGCGCCACCACGCTCTTCTTGTCCTACCAGCATCAAGTGGCCGTGAAGAAAGCTCGTTAGAGGAGGGGGACACAGTGCGCGCACAGCAGGGGAACGTCCGGGCGGAGACCGTGGACGACTGGCTGGAGACGGTAGCGGCTCTGCCTCTGCTCGTCCCCGGCAGCCGGTCGCTGCGAGCCCTGGTGCCCGAAAGCTACCGGCAGGGCGACTTCGCCGATCGCTTCATGGCGGGCTTCGACGACACTCTCACCCCGGTGATCGAGGCGCTGGACTGCCTCGATGCCTACTTCAACCCGCGGACCGCACCCGCCGGCTTCCTGGAGTGGATGCTTCAGTGGACCGGCGCAGACCTGCCCGTCGCCGTTAGCTGTACGGGGCGGCGCAACGCCCTGCTGCTCGGGAGCAGGTTGCACGGGCTGCGCGGTACGCGGGCCGGGATCGAACTACTCGTGAGCGAGGTGCTCGGCGGCCGGGTGGAGATCGCGGATCCGGGCGGTACCCGTGGGAGTCCGTGGCCCGAGGCATGGCCCACGGTGGGCGATCGGCCGACGTGGGCCGGGGTCCGTATCGTGCTGCCGCTTGCCACGGACCGTGCCACAGGGGCCGCCGAGGAGATCGAGAGGATGGTGCGTGACTGGATACCGGCGCACATCGACTGCCGGATCAGCGTGGTCGACGGCACGGTCCGGCAGACCGCGGCGCCAGAGGCTGTGATCTGATTGACGGCTGTCCCATCCGGAGACTTCGGCGCGGCAGCCGCCGGGAGCCGGGAGAGCTGTGCCGCCTGCGGGGTTCCCGCTTATAACGGCGAGATGTTCTGTGTGTCGTGCGGCGCCTACCTGGGGTGGAACGACACCGGGAGCCGCGCGGTCATCGGGCAGCCGTCATCGGCGCCGGAGCCCGCACCGGCGTGGTGGCCGCAGGCACCGGCACAGGCAACCGAAGCCTGGCCGGCCGCGGAATCCGCGCCCGCCTTCGACGGGATACGCCTGGTGTCCCACACAGTGGTTCCCGTTTCGTGCGAGCAGGTGGACTACGCGGCGCTGTGCGAGGAGTTCCCGCGCCTCCTCCTGTGCCCGCAGTGCGACTCGGACAACCCGGAAACACGTAGTTACTGCTGGCCGTGCGGTGCCTTGTTGCGGCCCGCGCTCACACCCCGGCCCGCGCCGCTGCCGCCGAACTGGCGGCAGCGACTGTACCAGCGGCGTCACGAGCGGCCCCGGTTGTGGCACCGGGACCGCCGCTGGTACCTGTTGGCATCAGTCGGGCTGCCGGTCTGTTTCGTCGTCGGGGTGTCGGCCGGATGGACGGGCGGCGCGGTGCGTGAAGCGATTCCGAGGGTCCAGGACCGGTTCTCCGACCAGGTGGCCGTGGCGCCCGATGAGGCGAAGACATCCAGCGAAGAGACGGGCTTCGAGGCCGGCAATGCCGCCGACGGCGTCGACAACCGGGCCTGGGCGCCGAAGAGTCGCGGCCAGGACGCGGTCGGCCATTCCTGGACGGCAACCTTCCAGCAGTCGTTCCGGCTGACGACACTCATCGTCCTCAACGGGGCGTCGAAGAACCCCAAGCAGTACTTGGAGTCCGGCCGGCCCACCGAGCTCACCGCGGTCGTCGTGACAGCGGACGGGCGGACCGTGCAGAAGGAGCTGACCCTGGACGACCAGCCGGGGCCGCAGGAATTCACGTGGGGGATCGACGCGGTGAAATCAGTGGATCTGCGTATCAGCGGCGTTCACGCAGGGAAGCGGCCGGCCGCACCGGTCCTCCTGGCGGAAGTCCAGTTCTTCACCAGGCAGGCGCGATGACGGTCCGCGCTGAATTGGTCGTACCGGCGGAAACGGTGGAGCCCGGTGGTTCGCTGGCCGCGGATCTGCATGTGTGGAACGAAGGCCGCATCGTCGACGCCTACGACCTGACATTGCTCGGACCGCCGGGGGAATGGGGGGAGAAGAGACTTGGGCAGCTACCGGTCTACCCGGGGAACCACGAGAAGATCATTATTCCCATCACCGTCCCCCGGAAGATTGAACTCAGGCCCGGCAGGGTGGTGTTCGCGGTCAAAGTTGTCTCGGCGGAGAACCCCACCCAGGTCGCCATCCCCGAAGCCGAGATTGACGTCGGCGAGTTCCGGGATATTGAAGCGGAGCTGACCCGGCCGCAAGCGGGCGGAAGGTTCTCCGGAAGCAACCTCATCACGCTCCGGAACACCGGCAACACCGCGATCAGCCTGCGTTTGCGCACCGCCCCGGAGGACAGCAATGCCCCCCTGCGGTCCCGGATGCGCAGTTCCAGAGTGCCGCTGCGGGTTGGCGAAAAGGCGCGGGTCGGAGTGCTGTTGCGGGTCGCCGCACCGATCCCGGTGGGCAAGGTCGCCAACTGGAATGTCGACGTCAGCATCGAGTGGGGCGGGGCCGAGGCCCGCAGAACCACGTTCGTGTTTCAGCAGCGTCCGCTCCTGACGAAGGCGGCTCTCAAGGCAGCCACGGTCCTGTCGGCCGCGGCCATCGCCGGAGTCGCGTTGTGGATGTCACCCATCGGTGGCGGGAGCCCGCAGGCCAGGACGGAGACTATCGACGGTCCGTCGCAAGCGGAACAGGCGACGTCGGCCAAGGCCAAGGCCGAAGCGCAGCTGGCGAAAAAGGAGAAGGAGGAGCAGGAGAAGGAGAAGAAGGAGGAGAAAAAGAAGGAAGAGGACAAGGCCCTGAAGCGGAAGCCACTGCAGAAGTCGCTGTTCGTCCAGGTCAAGCTCGGCAGCAAACAGGCCGAGTACAAGGCCGAGAAGGGCTACCGGCTGAAGCTGACGACCGTACAGATCACGGCCACCGGCCCGGCGGCCGCAACACTGCTGCTGAGCCGTGGCAGTCTGCCGCTGGCGACCATGAGCCTCAGCCAGGCCAAGGACTTCACACCGAAGTCACCGGTCGAGCTGAAGGGCGGAGAAGTGCTTCGCCTGTCCGTGCAGTGCCCCGCGAGCGGAGGTCCCCAGTCGTCCGCCTCCCCTTCACCCGGAACGTCCCCGGCCCCCAGCCTGTGCACGGCCACGGCACTGGTGACCGGAGAGCTGATCCCCAAAAGCGGCCCCTTCTCGAAGGACACGTAACCCGGTGAGAGGCACCGGACACGGCGCTACCGCACCCGCTTCGCCCCACCCACGTCCCCCCGTCAATCCCGCAGCGCCCCAGGAGACAGTCAGGTGAGTGTTGTTCAGCAAGTCGACGAAACCCTCAAGAAAGAGTTGCTGAGTGGCCCGTTGCGTGCTGCCAACGTCCAGGTGTCGTTCGAGACACCCGACTCCGACTGGGCGGCACGGCGTTCCGGTCCGTGCGTGAACGTCTTCCTGTACGGCATTGAGGAGGACTCCTCCCGAAGCCAGTCGGGCGGGGGCAGCGTCATCGACGAAGAGGGGACCGTGGTCGGTCGCAGCCGGCCGCCGCGGTTCTTCCGGCTGGCCTATCTGGTCAGTGTATGGGCGCAGTCGGTGCAGGACGAGCACCGCATGCTCGGCGTCCTGCTGGAGTGGTGCGTATGTACCGGGGAACTGATCTCCACCGGGACGGCGGACGGCGGCAAGCGGCGCCTGTCGCTGGGGCTGCGGGAGACGGCCGTAGGGGCGGAAAGCGCTTCTTCCCGCCTGTGGCCGGGCCTTGGCACGGCGCCCAGGCCCGTAGTGGACCTCTTGGTGACGGTGCCGATCAGCGAACCCACCGAAGAGGCAGGCCCGGCCCCCGGCAAA
Source organism: Streptomyces sp. H27-D2 (assembly GCF_035828615.1). Lineage (NCBI taxonomy): Bacteria > Bacillati > Actinomycetota > Actinomycetes > Kitasatosporales > Streptomycetaceae > Streptomyces > Streptomyces sp. H27-D2. The sequence continues at coordinate 29,955 of NZ_JAYMZR010000040.1, forward strand.
GGCATGGCCCTGCGGGCGCGGCAGTTGCTCGTCTCCCAGGCCCACGACCAACCGCTGGAGAGGGCAGGACCTGCCAGACCGCGCCGGAACGTCGAGGAGATCGTATGACCAGCGGCCTGCTGCAGGCACGCCTGGCCGCCGTCGAAGAGCGCCTGCGCCTGCTGTACGTGGAACGGACGGCCGAACCCGCGGCCATGGGGAGCGCAGCCGATGCGTTGTCGGACGCCGGTCTCAGGGCCGACGACGCTGTGCGACCCGATGCAGGGGAGTACAGCGACGCGGACCGGCTGGCCCACCTGGCGCGGGAATTCGGCCTGGGCCCGGTGGAAACGGATCTCCTTGTCGCCGCTGTGCTCTCGGAGCTGAGCACCGTCTGCGGTTCCGCCTACCGGATGTTGAACGGCTCGTCGCACTCGTCGCGGCCCACGGTGACGGTCGCACTGGAAATCCTCGGCATTTCGACCGCCGAGGGCCTGGTGCGGGGTCTGCTGAACGACCGGTCGCCGTTGCTGGCCGCAGGGCTGGTCGAGTACGAGAATCCTGAGGCCCCATATCCCGACCGCCACCTCCGGGTAGCGGACCGGGTCCTGAACTTCCTCGTCAGCGGAGTCGAGGAAACGGACGGGGCGTGCGGACATTATCTGCACGTTCTGCGCGACGGTGCGGGATCCGGCGACCCGGAGACAGTCGCCGAGATCATCGACCGGCTGCGGGACAACATGTCGGGCAGCCTGTACCTACGCGAAGGCGCCACCGGTGAGGCGCTGTCCGTCACTTGCGCCGCCCTGACGAAGCTCGGCCGGACGCCGATCCTGGTGGATCCCGAGGAGCTGGCCGATGCCCCGCAGGACCTCCTGGTCAACGTGGTACGTGAAGCGCGCCTGCGGAAAGCAGGAGTCATCGTCCCGATGTTCACGGACCCGTCCGCAGAGGCCGCCGGACCGCTGCGCATACTGGTACGGGGACTGGGACGCGCCCCGGTGCCGCTGCTGCTCTACGGCAGCGGTGAGTGGGACGCGGATGCCTGGAGGACGACCCCGGACGCCCTGCTGGACGTCAGGGGCAACGCGTCCGCGGGTGAACAGCTCTCCCCGACGTCGGCCCCCGTCGTAGACCGTGCCCGGCGTGAGGCCGCGCAGCGTGCCCGGACCATCTCCGGGACCGAAGCGAGGAGGATCGCCCGCAGCTGTGCCGTACGGGACCTGGAACGGCTGGCCCGGCACATCCAACCACGCGTTGCCCGGGACGACTTGGTGCTTCCACGAATGGTGCGCGAACGCCTCGACATGCTGGTCTTCCGGATCCGGTACCGCGAGCAGGTGCTGGGCGGGTGGGACCTGCGACGCGGTGGCGGGCGTGGCTGGGGCGCCACCGCGTTGTTCGCCGGGGAGTCGGGGACGGGCAAGACGATGGCGGCAGAGGTCGTGTCGGCGGAACTGGGGGTGGACCTGTACATCGTCAGCCTGCCCTCGGTGGTGTCGAAGTACATCGGCGAGACGGAGAAGAACCTCGAACGGATCTTCTCGGCAGCGGAGTCGCTGAGCGGTGTCATCGTCTTCGACGAGGCGGACTCGATGTTCTCCAAGCGCGGTGCGGTACGTGACTCGAACGACCGCTACGCGAATATGCAGAGCAGCTACCTGCTGCAGCGCCTGGAGTCCTTCAACGGTCTCGCCATTTTGACCACGAATCTCCGCTCCAACATGGACAGCGCATTCACTCGCCGGTTCGACGAGGTCATCGAGTTCGAGAGCCCGGGGGCCGACGTACGGGCCCAGCTGTGGCGAAAGTTCCTGGGGAAGGCCCCCGTCGACGACTGTGACATCGACCGGCTGGCGTCCGGGTTCAACCTCGCGGGAGGCAGTATCCGCGCCGGCGTGGAGACCGCGGCCTTTGCCGCGGCGGCACGCGGCCGCGAGGTCACCACGCCGGACCTGCTCGCCGGAATCGAGCTTGAGTACCGCAAGCTGGGCCGCCTCTTCGACCGAGGCTCCGATCTGGGAGGGGGACAGTGAACCAGCATTTCCTGTCGCTTCCCCACGGCACGCGACTTTACCGAATCCCCGGGCGGAGAGTTACACGAAAATTTCCTCCCCTTCCGTCTGGGTTTCTATCTGTGCGCCCTTGCCGTGTCGATCCACCAAATCCCTGGGGATGCCGTATCTGATCGAGACGTCACCAAATATCTTTTGGGAGTTCGGTACGGGTTCCACCAACTTATCGGCGTTTTGGCAGCCGTTCTTGTCAAGAACGAGCTCCTTCTCCTTATTTTCATGGTGGCTCCGCGCCCACTTCGACAACGCCTTTGTCTTCTTGGTGTACCTGATGGTGATCTGTAGTTCTGCCTTCGTGACGAATTCTGCTGTCCCCTCCGGATACTTGAGGTTGTTCGTCTGGCAGTAGCTCTTGGTGCTGGCGAAGTCCTTCGTGGTTTCTTTCTTGTAGGCGAGGTTCATATTTCCGGTCCCTCCCGGCTGGACGGAGGCCAGCTGCCCGCCGACCAGACCTGCGCTGATCGTGGGGCCGGTGGCCTGGGACCGTTTGGTTGCCAGACCGCCCTCTTCCGCGCGGGAACTGTCCATCGAGGCAGCTGTCGTCGCGACGCGCTCCGGTTCTCCGGTCGGGGTGAGCGAGAGGCCGACATCACATTTGTAGCGCCAGTTGCTGCTCGTTCCCTCGAATCGCGACAGGTGGTAGGAGCCGGATCCTATGAAATCTTTCCCTTTTGCCGCCAGCTCCGCCGGGCAGAGTTCGTAACGAAGGGCGGTTAGCGCACCATCGTTCTTCAGGCCATCGGGCAGTGCGGCATATACGAGGTCTGCCAGGTCGGGAGTTACATCTATCTCCAAAACCCTGGCGCCCGCCGGCAAGCCGCCCGTCATGACGTTCACGATACGCCCGGCGGCATTCTCGAGTGCGGCGATCCGCTTTTTGTCCTTCTTGTCTCGAATGCCCTTCCGAATGCCGTTCCCTGCCCAGGCGTTGAGCCCCGCCTGCTGGCTGGCGGTGATGCTGGGTGCGGTCGGCCGACTCGGTGGCGTGGTTGGGGCGCGCGGGCCGACGGGGGCCCTCGACGCAGTGTTGCGGACGAAGCCGTTTCCCTGGATGTGTCGATTTCCGGGCATGGCTCACCTTCTTGATGCCGTAGGCCGATTGGCAGTGCGATACGGGCGGATATATCTAAAAACATAAATTGGTGACACTCAAACGAATAGACTATTTGGTGAAGAGATACCAAATCGTTACTATTCGAATGTATTGATAGGACTTGGTCGGCGGGGCGCGCCCGCGGGGTCGCGGACCGTTCCCGTCGGCGCTCGATGACTTTGAGTGGGCAAGCCGTGACGAGTGCATAAATCTCACATGCTCCTGTTCACTCGCACATATTGATATGAGGAGCGAACTATGGGAGTAGCAAATCGTTTGGATCTCACCTTGCGGTTGGTGCAGGGCGCCGCTGCCCGCCACGGCGGTGACGACGGTCGACCACCCGCTGTTCTTCCATTCGATGATCCACAGCTCCTGGCAGGCCATCGCGGTACTCGCCCTGCGCAACACCCTGCTGGCGACGGCGGCCGCACTCTCCTGCCTGCGGCTGTGGCGGGGCTCCGTCCGAAGTTGAGCCCCGCCGCTCAGCTGCCGGTGACACCGTCCACGCGCTCACGCAGCAGGTCATGGAAGGGCCGGCCGGTCCGCATCCTCGGTCTCAACCCCTGACCCTCTTCTGCCGTTCCGCGCCGAACCGGCACAGGGTCTCTCCGAGGGTGGCGTCACGCCGCAGGCAGCGTCACTTCGACGAGCAGCCCGCCGTCCGGGCCGGGGACGGCGGAGATCGAGCCGCCGTGGGCAAGGGCGATGGAACGCACGATGGACAGGCCCAGGCCGTGCCCGTGGCCGGGCCCGGTGGCCATACGGTCGCGGCCGTTGCCGCGACGGAACGGTTCGTAGAGCGCGTCGATCTCGTCGGCCACCACTACGGGCCCGGTATTGCCGACGCCGAGGACGATGCCGCGCCCGGAGGACGTGACGCGCACGGTGACGGTGCCGCCCGGGTGGTTGTAGAGGATCGCGTTCCGCAGCAGGTTGGCGGTCAGCTGCCCGAGGAGGACCCGGTCGCCGCACACGGGCGACGGGGCGTGGGGCGAGGTGAGGGTGATTCCGGCATCGGCGGCCTGCACGGCCGAGTTGGCGATCTCCTCGGCGATCACTTCGGACAGGTCGAAGGACTCGTGGTGTTCCAGGTCGCGTTCGCTGTGAGCGAGGAGCAGCAGCCCGTCGATGAGGCGCTCGCTGCGCCGGTTGGATTCCAGCAGCGCGTCCCGTACCCGGTTCAGGTCGGCAGGTGTCGGGTCCTCCAGGCCGATCTGGATGGCGGCGCGTTGGGCGGCGAGCGGGGTGCGCAGTTCGTGGGAGGCGTTGGCGATGAAGCGGCGCTGGCTGTCGAAGGCGGTGTCGAGGCGGGCGAGGAGGGCGTCGAAGGTGTCGGCGAGTTCCTTGAGTTCGTCGCTGGGACCGTCGAGGGCGATGCGTTCGTGCAGATTCTGCTGGGAGATCCGCTGCGCGGCGGCCGTCATGGCGTGCACGGGCCGCAGGACGCGGCCGGCCGTCCACCAGCCGACGGCGACTGCCAGCACCGCCATGACCAGCAGCGCCACGGCCGACCAGATCAGTACCTGCTGGGACGCGGCCTGGCTGAGCTTCAGGGTGACTACTCCTACGTGACCGCTGTCGCCGGAGGGGTCCGGCGAGGGGGTTACTCCTCCGACGCCGGGGGACGGGGACAGGGATGGGGCGGTACTGAGGCCGACGAGCGCATTGGCCTTGGCCTCGGTGCCTGCCCGGGACAGTACATAGACGAGGCTGAGCAGCACGCCGCCGAGCAGCACGAACGCCGCTCCGTACGCGGCGGCGATCCGGCCGCGCACGGTGGTGGCCCGCCACCTGGCGCGTAGGGCGCTATTGGTCACAGCACGTATCCGATGCCCTGGACGGTGCGGATCAGCGGCGGATCGCCGAGTTTCGCCCGCAGTCTGCTCATGACCACACGTACGGCGCTGGTGAAGGGGTCCGCGTGCTCGTCCCAGGCGCGCTCCAGCAGCTCCTCCGGGCCGACCGGGGCTCCGGCGGTCGCCAGGAGGATCCGCAGCACCTCGAATTCCTTCGGTGTGAGGTCGAGCGCGCGGCCGTCGCGTACGGCGGTACGGCGGGCGGTGTCCAGCACCACCCCGGCGCGTTCCAGGACGGGCGGCACCGGCGCGGCGCTGCGGCGGCACAGGGCCTGCACTCTGGCGATCAGCTCCGGGTACTCGAAGGGCTTGGTCAGGTAGTCGTCGGCGCCCAGGCCCAGCCCTTCTACCCGGTCCCGGAGCCCGCCGGACGCGGTGAGCATCAGGATGCGGATCCGCGCACCGGAGCCGGCCAGGCCGACGGCGATCACGTCGCCGTGCACGCCGGGCAGGTCCCGGTCCAGGACGATGACGTCGTAGTCGTTGACCTGGAGGTTGAAGGCCGCCGCACTGCCGTCGAGGACGGTGTCCACGGCGAATCCGTGGCGTCGCAGGCCGAGGGTGATCATCTCGGCGAGCATCGGGTCGTCCTCGGCGACGAGTACGCGCACGTCGTGCTCCTTCTGCTCGGTGCTGTGGTTCCAGAGTGGCTGCTGGGACAGCTCAGGTCGCGGCGAGTGCGCTGGTCGGGGGCAGCCGGGCCGCCCGGACGGCCGGATACAGGCCCGCGATCCCGCCGATGGCCAAAGTCGCGGCCAGGCCGCCGCCCATCACCCAGGGTGGCACCACCACCGGCCAGCCCTGTGTGGTGGCATAGGCCGCGGTCGCGGCGGAGCCGATGACCACACCCGCCCCGCTGCCGAGCGCGGACAGCAGCAGCGACTCCGTGAGGAACTGCAGGCATATCTGACTGCGGGTGGCTCCCAGCGAACGGCGTAGGCCGACCTCGCCGCGGCGTTCCAGTACCGAGATGACCATGGTGTTGGCGACTCCGATGCCGCCGACCAGCAGCGCGACCGCGCCCAGACCGAGCAGCAGCCCGGCGAATGCCTTCTCGCCCGCCTGCTGCGCCACCAGCGCGTCGGAGGGCCGGGAGACCTTCACCGCGGTGGGGTCGGCGGGGTTGGCGGTGGGGCCGAGCAGGTCCCGTACGTCGGTGACCGCGTCGGGGGCCGCGCGGGTGTAGATGGTGGTCGGGTGGCCGTCGAAGCCCAGATAGGCGCGGGCGGCGTCCCAGCCGACCAGGGCGGAGGTGTCCAGCTCCGGGGCGAGCGGCACCGGGTCGAGGATGCCGGAGACGGTGAACCACTGGTCGCCGAGCCAGATCCGGGTATCAGGTCCTGGCGCGGTGATGCCCAGCCGCTTGGCGGTCTCAGCACCGAGGACAACAGCGGGGAATTTGCTGGTCGTCTCGTTGAGCCAGCTGCCTTGTGCGACGGTGGCGCCCACCGATTTCAGCAGGTCCTGCCGGGCCGCGGCGGCGGTGATCCCGCCGGACCGGCCGGTAGGGACCTTGTCGGTGCGGTAGGCCTTGGCGTCCGGCACCTGGCCGATCGCCGTGACCGACTCCACCTCCTTGATCCGGCCGATCATGTCGGTCGATCCTTCGGGCAGCGGTACCTCCTTGCCGCCGCCGGACTGGCCGGGGCTGCTGGTCAGCAGGTTGGTGCCCAGGCGGTCCAGAGTCTGGTCGAGTTCGGCCCGGCTGGAGTTCGAGATGCCGACCACCGCGACCATCGCCGCGATGCCGATGGCGATGCCCAGCGCGGACAGCAGCACCCGCATGGGGCGGCTGCGCAGGCCGAAGCCGCCGACCCGTAGGACGTCGCCCCCGCTCAGGCGGCTGGGGATCAGACGCCGGGGGGTCAGCATGCGTCCTCCAGCAGGGCCGCCGAGTCGGACTGGATCCTCCCGTCGAGCATGGTGACCCGACGAGGCAGGGACGCGGCGATCGCCTGGTCATGGGTGATGACCAGGATGGTGGTGCCAGCCGCGTGCAACGCGTGGATCAGCTCCATCACGGCGGCGCCCGAACGGGAGTCGAGCGCACCGGTGGGCTCGTCCGCCAGCAGGACGGCCGGTTCGCCGACCACCGCACGGGCGATCGCCACGCGCTGCTTCTCGCCGCCGGACAGTTCGTGCGGGCGGTGGTCGAGGCGGTGGCCGAGGCCTACGCTCTCCAGCGCCACGGCGGCCCGCTCGCGCCGCTCGCGCTGCCCGACCCCGTTGTAGAGCAGCCCGTACGAAACATTGTCCAGGGCGGAGAGCTGCCGGTCGGACAGTCCGGCGACGTCGTGGCCGTCGATGGTGACGCTGCCGGAGGTGGGCAGGTCCAGCGTGCCGATGACATTCAGCATCGTGGACTTGCCGGAGCCGGACGGGCCGACGATGGCGGTGAGCTCACCACGGCGCACGGTCAGGCTTACACCGTCGAGCGCGGCGACCCCACCGGGGTAGGAACGGGTCACGCTCTCCAGCTCCACGACGGTGGGCAGAGGTTCGGCAGCGGACGGAAGTCCGACCGTGTGCGGGGATTCGACCGTGTGCGGGGTTTCGACGGCGTCTGCGGGGGCGGTCATTCGGGCATCCCTACCGTCATGCCCTCGCGCAGGCGCTTGCCGGTGATCTGGACCCGGTCCTGGGCGAACAGCCCGAGCTCGACGGGTACGATCCGCGTCGTGCCGCCCTCGACGACCTCCACGCCGTAGCCACCCTTGGGCAGCGCGACGAGTGCGGTCACCGGGACGGAGAGCGCGTCCTTGGCGGTGGCGCTGATGAACTTCACGTCCACCGTGGCTGCGTCCAAGCCCTTCAACTTCTCCTGGTCGGAGATCTCCACCTTGACCCTGATCTTGGTCTTGGGCTTTTCGCCGCCGGAATCGCCGGACCCGCTGCCGGCTCCGTCGTCCTTCGGTGGAGGTGTCCCGGTCTCCACGTCGGTGATCCTGCCCTTGACCGACTTCCCACCCGGGAGGACCACTTCCACCGGGTCGCCCTTCTTCGCCACCCCCTGGTCGGAGACCTCAAGGTCCGCGATGACGGCCTTCTCGCGACCGGTCCCGGCGAGGACATGGGCAGCCGCGGGATCGCCCATGGCGGCCTTGTGCGCGGAGACCCGGATCGCGTCGGGGACGAAGACGATACGTCCCTTCTCCACCTCTCCGGTCTCCTTCACCCCCTGCTTCTCCTGCAGGCCCCGCACCGCGCTCGCGGTACGCGCCGTGTAGGTGGAGCTGTCGGGCGCGTCGTAGCCCAGGGCCCGCAGATTGTCATTGAGCTGCTTCACATCGGGGCCCTTGTCGCCCGTCTTGAGAGCGCGGTAGACCGGCGTGTCTCCGTATATCAACGTCACGGGCCGGTTGTCGACCTTGTAGAGCGTTTCGCCCCGGGTGACGACCGACCCCACCTTCGGCAGCCAGGTCACCGTCCCCTGGAGTCCGCTGCCGACGGGCACCGCATCGCCGTAACCGAGTTCACCCGGCAGGGACTTGGCGTCCATCAGGTCACTCTTGGAGATCTTTGTGGTGGCGGGCGGGAGCGTGCTGCGTTCTGCGGCGCTCTTCGGGTCCGGGCCACCCAGGCCCAGCGCGGTGATCGAGGCCCCGCCGCCCGCCAGCACCACCGCGATCGCGACGACGCCCAGCCGTCGGGCGCGGGTCACGGCGTGCCGTTCTGGGGCTTGCCCATGAACTGCTTACAGGCCTCCATGGCCTTCTTGAACGTCGGGGTGTCCTGGGCCGCGCCCGGCGGGAAGTTGAAGACCCCGTCCACCGGGTCCTTGATCCCCTCCGCCCCGTTGTCCCGCAGGCACTTCGCGAGCTTCATCGAGTCGTCCTGCCGCTTTCCCTTCTTCTCGTCGGAGGCCTGCTCGGGCGCGTATGCCTTGCACTTCTCGAACGCGGCCTCCCGCTTCGACTCGTCCCCGCCCTTGGTCATCACCGGCGCGCCGGGCTCCGAGTCCGCGACGTCCAGGCCTTCCCCGCGCAGGCACTCGGTGTACTTGATGCTCTTGTCCTTGCCGCCCCCGGACGCCCCGTCCTTGGGGTCCGCGTCCGACCCGCCCGATCCGCCACAGGCGGCCAGGAGCAACGCCGCCGCGGTCGTCCCGGCCATCACCAGCGACCGGTGTGTCGTGCGTTGTCCGCCGTGCTCCCGGATTCCACGAATCATGCCGCTGCCCTTTCGACTGCCGGGACGGCCCGCTGCCTCCCGGTCGCTTCAAGGAATACGCGAGGCGATGTTGCGGAGACCTTTCACACCACCCGTCCCCGGTCGATGACCACGCTCTTGTCCAGGCAGCGCGAGCCATCGGCTGTGGGCCGGCCCGGCCCGGGCGGGCGGGGGCGGGGGGCCCGCGTCACGGACTGGCGAGCGCTTCGCGGGGGGCGAGGCGGGCGGCGCGCATGGCGGGCCACAGGCCCGCGAACGCGCCGATCGCCATCGTCGCCCCGATACCGAGGGCCAGCGACCACGGCGGGATGACGATCTGCCAGCCCTGCGAGACGGCGTATCCGGCCGAGACGGCGGCTCCCAGAGCCGCGCCGCTCGCCCCGCCCAGCGCGGAGAGCAGCACCGACTCGGTCAGGAACTGTGTACGGATCTGGGCCCGGGTCGCGCCCAGGGCGCGGCGGTCCACGGCCCGGTAGGCGCGCAGAAGGGTGTCCTGCACGAGGTCCTCGGCATCCGCCGGCTGCGCGGTCAGCGTCATCGCCACCCGCAGCAGCACCTCCACCTCCGGCAGCACATAGGCGGCGAACGCCTGGCCCCGTGGGTCGGCCGGGTCTGGCGGCGCTGTCACTTCGTCTTCCACACGGCGGAAACCCCTTCTGCCTGGACCCGCATTCCATCTTCTTCCTTCTTCTTGTGCTCTGCGGGCTCCTCTGGTGCCGCCGTGACCGGCGGCACCAGAGGAGCCGTGCGCAGGCTGGAATGCGGCGTACGGCAGGAGGGGTTTCCGCTGCATGAAGACGCAGCGCGTTCCCGGACCAGGGCGAGTGTGGGCCGAGTGCCGGGAGAAGATACGGCATGTGCGGCTGCGCGGTGACGTGGAGGCGTATGCCGACGGGCAGCTCACCGGCGCGCACCGGATGCGGGTGGCCGCCCACATCGCCTGCTGCTGGGCATGCAGCGGCAGCCTGCAGCTGCTGTGGCTGATCAAAGCGTCCGCTCCGGCACAGTCCGCAGCGGACGCCCCCCTCTCTCGCATCGGCCCGGGTACGGCGCTTCGCTCATCACCTCACCACGCCGCCGGGACAGGGCGCACCCCGCCGTTGAAGGGCGCTGTCCGGCAAGCGAGTCCTGGTGGGCGGGAGCCCTGGCGGCACGGCGGGCTGCCAGGTCAGCAGCAGCCCGACGGGGCATCCGTACCCGGCGTGGCCGGCCTGTCGGCGGGGGCGCAGGGGAACAGGCCGAAGTGCCGGCTCTTGTCGCCGTTGATGGTGAAGTGGGCTGAGTAGCGGGTGGCGCTCAGCATGTCGGCGGTGTTGCCGCAGACGAGCAGCGGCTTGCCGGTGTGGAAGCGGTGGTGGTCGTCCAGGTCGAAAGCGTGCGGGTGCTCGGCGATGGTGCCGCGGTAGACGGCGACCTGGCCGTAGTCCTCGCAGCGGTCCTCCAGCGGGAGCTTGAAAGCGCGGACGGTGCGGGAGGTGAAGGCGGCGAAGCCGATCTTCCGGTCGATGTCCGGGTCGCTGATCGTCACCGGGGATGCGGTGACGGTGCGGGCGTCCGGGCAGCCGGCGCGTTCCAGGATGCGGCGGAAGTCCTCCGTGTACAGGGCGCCGGCGAGGCACTCTCCGACGAGGACGGGGTCGTCGAGGAGGGCGGCGGGCAGGCGGCGGTCGGCGAAGATGTCGGAGAAGTACAGCTCGCCGCCGGGCCTCAGGACGCGGAAGATCTCGGACAGGACGCGCGGCTTGTCCGGCGAGAGGTTCACCACGCAGTTGGAGACCACGACGTCCACGGAAGCGTTCGGGATTCCGGCCGCTTCCAGGTCCTCGATATAGCCGTGGCGGAAGTCGGTATTGGCGTAACCGAACCGGTCGGCGTGCCAGTCCTGGTGGCGGCGGGCGACGGCGAGTTGCTCCTCGGTCATGTCGACACCGATCACCCGGCCGCCGGGGCCGACCAGTTGGGACAGCACATAGACGTCCCGGCCGCTGCCGCAGCCCAGGTCGAGCACGGCGGCGCCCTCCAACGCGGGCGGGATGGGTGAACCGCAGCCGTAGAAACGCTCCATCACCTCGTCGTGCACGCGCCCGAGAGCCGCGGCGATGTGTGGCGCCGGCGCCACGTCCGTACAGCACGCCGAGGTCTTCAAATCCGCCGAGGAGGCAAGCACCTTGCCGTAGTAGTCCTTGACAGAGTCCGCCACGGACGGGACGGGCGTCTGCCGCCCCGGGGATACGTCGATCGTCGCCATGTCTCTCCCTGATGAGTGAGTTCTCGCGCACCGGCCGGTGGTTCGCCGGGGCCGCGACGGAAACCCGCTGGGCGACGGTTGTCATTCCCCGTCCGCTGTTCCGTGATCCGGGCCGCTCTCAGGTCAGTCCGAGCCCACCCGGCGGTGTGCGACGGGCCGCCGGCCCGCAGCCGGTGCACGGCCGGCACCGGAGCGGGCGGCTTCCCCGGCATCAGCGCTGACTTCCTCGTCTACGGGGCTTTCGTGATCGGCTCCGGCGTGGGCGGTCCGGCCTTCCGTTCCTGCTCGTCCTGCTCGCCTGCTGCGTCAACGGCATGATCTTTCTGGCCTTTCCTCCAGCGCCGAGCGCACCGGGCGGTGTCGCGGCGGCGACCGCCTGCCACGCGACCGGTCGCTGAGCTTCCTGGGCGATCCGGCAGAAGGCGGCGAGATCATCGCCGTTCGCGCTGTGGTGCCTGCTGCCCGGATTCACCCACGCCATCGCCTGAGCGTGGACCGCAGTCATCTGCGCCACTGCGGCCCACCGGGCGTCACCGGCTACCGGCAGTTACGCTGACCGCGGCGCTCCGGGTGCGGACCAGCCGTGCCGCCCACCAGCCGCCCACGGTCAGTGCCACCAGAGCGCCCAGCGCGATCCACAGCCCAGGAGCGGCGGGGTCGCCCAAAGACCCGCCGAGCCCGGTGTAGACGATCGTGCCCGGGACGATGCCCAGCGCCGTGGCCGTCACATAGGACGAGAACCGGACACCGGCCACCCCCGCCCCGTAGTTGATCACCGAGAACGGGAGCAGCGGCACCAGCCGCACGACCAGGACGGCTGCGAACCCGCGGTGCGTCAGATAGGAGTCCAACCGGGCCAGTCGTCCCGATCCGGCGTACCGGGCCACCACCGGGCACCCCAGCCAGCGGGCGAGGCCGAACGACAGGGCCGCACCCGCCGTCGCTCCCACGAGCACGGCACCAGCCCCCAGCGGCAGCCCGAACAGCGCCCCCGCGGACGCGGTCAGCACGGAGCCGGGCAGCAGCGCCGTCACCGCCAGGGCGTAGCAGACCGCGAAGACCACCGGTCCCCACAGGCCGAGCGAATCGACCCACTGGCGCACATCGCGCAACAGGTCCGCGCCCCCCAGTGCCACGCAGGCCCCGAGGCCCACCAGCAGGACCACGAGGACGGCCAGCCATATCCATGCCACGCGCGCGGGCTGCGGCGCCGCCCTGTCCGGGGCCGCATCGGACAGCGAGCGCTCGGTCGTGGACGGTCGGACTGCCGGACGATTCATATCGGCTCCTGTGACGGTTGCTCGGTGGGAAGATCGGCCACCACGCGGCGCAGCGGCAGCTCCAGGTGCCGCCCCGGGGCCGCCCACCGCGCTAGGGAGCGCTTGCCGGCCTCGGCGCGGCGGGGAGTCAGGCCCGGCAGGTACAGGGCATCGGCCAGCAGGGCCGCCGCGTCGGCCGAGTCGATGGTGAGGGTGAAGACATGTCGCTCGTCGGAGCGGACGCGGAACCCGGCCGTGCGCAGCAGGGCGGCGAGTCCGTCGCGGGCCTGCGGGTTGGGCCACGGCTGGCGTACGGCGCGCAGGGCTGCCATCACCCGGACCCAGGTGAGCATGCCGGACGGGGAGAGCCCGGACTGGGAGGGCACCAGCGCCGCGAGCACCCCTCCGGGCCGCAGCACACGCCGGATCTCCCCAAGGACCTGCGGCAGGGGGGTGACGACCGGCAGGCACATGGCCGCGCAGACGGCGCCGACGCTTGCGGAAGCGGCGGGGAGCGCGTCCGCGCCGGCCCGGACCAGCGGTCCGCGGCCTCGGCGTGCCGCTTCGGCGAGTTCTGCCGCTGACAGGTCGATCCCGACCCAGTCGGCGTCTGGAAGCTCATCGTGGGTGGGGGCCGAACCGCAGGCCAGGTCGAGGACCGTGCCGCGGGTGCCGCCCAGCGGTTCGGCCAGCCAGGCGTAGGGGGAGGTGCCGGCCAGGGAGAAGAGCTGCTCGGTGATACCGGGATGCGCCTGGTGGTAGGCGGCGATGAAGCGCCGCCAGTCCGGTTCGTCCATCCAGCCCTCGTCTCTACCTCCGACGCATGGGGACTGCTCGCCCCTGCCTTCGCCGTCGGGAACCCTGCCGGGCCGGTCCCCCATTCCGTTTCGGACACGCCGGACGCGAACGGATGACGTGGGTGGGCCTTCCTGGCCGTGATTGTGGTGCCGGGAAAGGGAAGGCCCTGGCTGTGTCACCGGGTTTCCCTCGCGTCCCACGACCGCGCGTCGGCCGTTGCACGACGGCGCACTGACTGGAGAGAGCCCGAACCATGAGTAGGTACGACCTGGTGGTCATCGGCGGCGGCAGCGCCGGGCTGACCGCGGCCCGCACCGCCGGGCGCTTCGGCGCCCGCACGCTGCTCGTCGAGCGGGACCGGCTGGGCGGGGACTGCCTGTGGACGGGGTGCGTACCGAGCAAGGCGCTGCTGCACGTCGCCTCGGATGTCCAGGCGGCCCGCCGCGCTGCTGCCTACGGGCTCTCGCCGGTGTCCGGCCCGGCCGACCTGGCGGCGGTCATGGGGGAGGTGAAGCGGGCGATCGGTGCGATCGAACCGCACGACTCGGCCGAGGCACTCGCCCCGTACGGAGTCGAAGTGGTGCACGGCGCGGCGTCCTTCACCGGCCCGAGAGCCCTGACGGCGGGCGGCCGGGAGGTCTCCTTCCGGTACGCGCTGATCGCGACCGGCTCCTCGCCGGCCCTGGTGCCGGTCCCCGGCCTGGCCGAGGCCGGGCCCCTGACCAGCGACACCGTCTGGGAGCTGTCCGAACTCCCGCGCCGCCTGGTGGTCCTGGGCGGCGGACCCATCGGCTGCGAGCTGGGCCAGGCGTTCGCCCGGCTCGGCTCGCAGGTCACGCTCGTGGAGGCGATGGACCGGCTGGTGCCCCGTGAGGAACCCCGTGCCTCACAGGTGCTGCGGGAGCGACTGGAGGCCGAGGACGTCACCGTACTGACCGGCTACCGTGCGGAGAAGGTCGATGCCAGTGCCGTACACGGGCCGGGTGGGTCTCTCCCGTACGACGCGCTGCTGGCCGTCACGGGCCGCCGCGCCATCACCCGGGACCTCGGTCTGGAGGCGGCCGGTGTGGAGCTGACCGACACCGGTCACGTCCGCACCGATGGACGGCTGCGCACCACCAACCACCGGATCTACGCCGCCGGTGACGTGACCGGCCGTTCGGCCTTCACCCATTTGGGCGGCACGCAGGGCGGAGCGGTCGCCGCCGATGCTCTGCTGGGGGTACGGCGCCCCATCGACTACCGGGCGGTGCCCTGGGTGACGTACACCGACCCCGAGATCGCCCGGGTCGGCCTCACCGCCGACGAGGCGCGCGAAAAGTACGGCGACAGCGCACGCGTCCACACACTGGAGAACGACCGGGTCGACCGGGCCGTCGCCGACGGCCGCACCGAGGGCTTCACCACCCTGGTGCTGAGCCCGCGCGGGAAGATCGTCGGCGCCACGGTGGTGTCTCCGAGGGCCGGGGAGACCATCGCCCATCTGGCGGCGGCAGTGCGCCTGGGCTGGACGCCCTCCGACTACGCCCGCACCGTGCACCCCTACCCCACCTACGCCGACGGGCCCTGGCATACGGCACTGGCCGACGTCTACGCCCGTCTGGCCCGTGGCAGCGGTCCCATCGGCGCGCTGCTGAAACTCCGCAGAGGGGTGATCCGGTGATCCTCCGCATCGTCCTGGGCGCCGTCCTCGCGGCGATGGCGCTGGGCCAGCTCGCCTCGTTCGACGCGATGCCCGCCATCCTGACCACCTACGGTCTGACCTCCGGAGCCGCCTCGACCGCCCTGGCCGTGGCCCTGATCGGTGCCGAGGCCGTGACGGCCGTATGGTTCCTCGCCCGGCCCCGTTCCCGAGCCGTCACGTCGGTCTGGCTGTACACGGGTGTCGCGGTGGTGTGGGCGGTCCTGGCCGACCAGGCGTTCGCCCGCGGGCTCGTCCTGGACAACTGCGGCTGCTTCGGCACCTACTTCGCCCAGCCGCTGCGCTGGTACGTACTCGTCGAGGACGCGCTGATGCTGCTGTACGCCTGGCTGCTGTGGCGCGGACTGCGCCGGGCCCGGCCTGCGCCCCTCACCGACCGGACCTCCACGGAAGTCCCGACACCGCGGGAGAACCACTGATGCGGATCATCACGGCACTGCGTGCCCTCGAACGCGCCACCCGCCCCCACGACACCGAGTTCGCCGAGGCCATGGCGCGCCGCTGGGCGGAGCTCCCCGACGCGGCCAGGACGCCCGGCCAGATCCTCGGCCGGCACGGCGTCGGCTGCGAGGGCACCCACGGCGTCTTCCCCAAGTGCAACCTCAAGTGCACCCCCTGCTACCACTCCCGGGATGCCAACCAGGTACGCATCGACGGCCCGCACACCCACCAACAGCTCGCGGCCCAGATGCGATTGCTGCGTGAGCTGCGAGGCCCCCGCGCTCACACCCAGCTCATCGGCGGCGAGGTCAGCCTGCTCACCCCCGACGACCACGCCGCCGCGCTGGCGATCATGCGGGACCACGGCCGGGAACCGATGAGCTTCACCCACGGCGACTTCGACGACGACTATCTCGCCCGGCTCGCGCTCGGCCCGGACGGCACACGGCGCTTCGGGAGGTTGTCCTTCGCCGCGCACTTCGACAAGTTCATGTACGGCAGGCGCGGCATCGAACGCCCGCCGGACGAGCAGGCGTTGAACCCGTACCGGGCGCGGTTCGCCGCCATGTTCGCCCGTCTGCGGAGCGAGCACGGGGTGCGGTTCTTCCTGGCCCACAACATGACCGTCACTCCTGGGAACCTCGACGAGGTCGCGAGCGTGATCCGCGACTGCCACGCCATGGGCTACGGCATGTTCTCGTTCCAGCCCGCCGCCTTCCTCGGCGACGAGCGCCGCTGGAAGGAGAAGTTCCGGGAGGCGACCCCGGACGCGGTGTGGGCGGAGATCGAACGCGGCGCCGGAACCAGGCTGGATTACCGGGTCTTCGAGAACGGCGATGTTCGCTGCAACCGCACCGCCTACGGCTTCTACGTCGGCCGCCGCTGGTACCCGTTCCTCGACGGCGACGACCCGCGCGACCTCGCCGTACGCGACGCGTTCTTCCGCTACTTCGGGAGGGTCACCTTCACCGGCACCCCGCCCGCACTCCTCGCGGCCAGGCTCCTGCGGGGGGTCGCCCGCCACCCGTCCACCGCGGTGACGGCGCTTCGCTGGCTGGCCCGCACCACCCGCCGCGTCGGACCGCTGCGGCTGGCCCGCCACCGGATGCGGGTGCGCCCCGTCACGTTCGTCATGCACCAGTTCATGGACGCCGACGTCGTCGCCCCGGCCTGGGAGATGATGCAACGCGGCGAGCAGGCCGCGGAGCCCCGGCTGCGCGAGACCCAGGAGCGGCTGGCCGCCTGCCACTACGCCATGGCCCACCCCGAGGACGGCACCCTCGTCCCCGCCTGCGTGCAGCACGCCGTACTCGACCCGGCCGAGAACGCGGCACTGCGCACTCTGCTGCCGATCGTCGAGGTCCGCACCCCCGCCGGCCGCCCGTCCGGCACGCTACCGAAGGAGAAGTAGTTTCATGCGCGTAGGTGTGATCACCGGCTCCGGCAGCTACGACTGGCCCCACCTGGAGGAGGCGGCCGAGCGGACCGTCGTCACGGAGCACGGGGAGGTCAACGTCACCGAGGGGCGCCTCGGGAACGCGGAGATCGTGCAGCTGTCCCGGCACGACGCCGGGCACCACCGGCTCTCCAGCCAGGTGGACCACAAGGCCAACCTGGCTGCTCTACTGGCCTGCAAGGCGCAGGCCGTGGTGTCGTTCACCGTCTGCGGTTCCCTCGACCGGGACCTGCGGCCGGGCTCCCTGGTGGTCTTCGACGACCTGTACTTCCCCGCGAACCGCCTGCCCGACGGCACACCCTGCACCTGGTACGACACACCCGGCGAGGCGGGCCGCGGCCACTGGATCTTCGACCGGCCCTTCAGCGAACCGCTGCGCCAAGCGCTGATCACCGCCGCCGAGCAGACCGGGGTGCCCGTAGCGACGCAGGGTGTGTACGGACACGTCGACGGCCCCCGTTTCAACTCGCGCCCGGAAGTGGCCGCCCTGGCCGCAGCCGGGGTCAGTGCCGTCAGCCAGACCGCGGGACCGGAGGTCGTGCTGGCCGGTGAGGCCGAACTGCCCCTGGCGCTGGTCGGTTTCGTCACCGACTACGCCAACGGCGTCGCCGCCGAACCGGAACCGGTGCAGGCGCTGCTGGAGCGCATGGCGGCGAGCAAGGAAGTCTTCGCCATGCTGGCCGGGCACGCGCTGCCTTCCCTGGACAGCGTGAGCGGAGCCGGCTTCGTGTACCGGTTCGACGCGTGAGCGCCGCCGGCCACGGGGGCACCCCCGCGATCCTGGTCATGGCGAAACCGCCCCGGCCCGGCACGGTCAAGACCCGGCTGCACCCGCTGCTGGGTCCGCAGCGCTGCGCGGAACTCCAGGCCGAACTCATCCGCCACACCATGGAACTGACCGTTGCCCACACCCCGCGTACCTACCTCGCCTACGCCCCGGGTGACGGCGAGGACGCCATCAGCACGGCAGTGCCGGCCGGCGTCCGGTGGCTGCTTCAGCGTGGTGAAGACCTCGGACAGCGCCTGGCCGCGGCCGTCACCGACGCCTTCACCGACGGCGCGGGCTCGCTGCTGGTCATCGGCACCGACGCACCCACCCTCACCGACGACCATCTGAGCGCCGCGTTCACCACCCTGGACACACACGACGTGGCGCTGGGCCCCGCGCTCGACGGCGGCTACTACCTGATCGGCCTTCGAGTACCCCACACCTCGATCTTCGCCCTCGACCCGGATGTCTGGAGCACCGACCGGGTCCTCGCGGCCACCCGCGCCCTCGCCCACGGCGAAGGGCTCAGCGTGCGACTGCTGCCTCCACTGCGGGACCTGGACACCCCCGAGGACGCCACCGCGCTCCTGACGGATCCGGCGCTGCCCCCGCCGATCGCCGCCCTGCTCAAGCCCGCGGAGAGACCATGACGCAGGTGTCGATCATCGTCCCGGTCCTGAACGAAGAGGCCACGATCCACGGTGCGGTGAGCCGCCTGTGCCGGGACTTCCCCGGCTGCGAGCTGATCTTCGTGGACGGCGGCTCCACCGACGCCACCGTCGAACTCGCCGCCCTCCACGCCACCGTGATCACCAGTGAGCGCGGCCGGGCCAAGCAGATGAACGAGGGGGTCCGGCACGCGTCCGGCGACATCCTGTGGTTCATCCACGCCGACACCGCCATCGATCCCGAAGCCGTGGGCCAGATCCGCACCGCGCTCGCCGACCCGGCCGTGGTCGGAGGCGGCCTCACCCTCCGCTTCGACCGCCAGACACCCGGCCTGAACTACCTCGCGTGGACATCCAACGCCCGCGCGCGGCGCCTCCACCACATCTTCGGCGACCAGGCCATGTTCATCCGCCGCACCGCCTTCGCCGCCCTCGGCGGCTTCCCCGACCTGGCCATCATGGAGGACCTGGAGATGTCGCGGCGCCTGCACCGCCGCGGCCGACTCCGCCTGCTGCCCGCCACCTCGACGGCCTCGTCACGCCGCCTGGTCGCTCACGGGACCTGGCGCATGATCGCCTTCATGCAGTACCTGAAGCTGCTGTACTTCGCCGGCGTCGATCCCGAGGCCATCCGCGCCCGCTACACCGCCGGTCCCCGCCTCGTGCGGACCCGATGCCCGTCAGCGGCACGAACCAGCCGGACCTGAACGCCTTCCCCTCCTCTCTTCTGCCTTCGACACTTTGGAGACCGACCCCATGCGCATCGCCGTCTGCGGAGGGCCTTACGGGAACCCGTACGCCCTCCAGGCGTTCGTCGACGACGCCCGTGCCCGCGGTTGCGAACGCCTCTTCTGCCTGGGTGACCTGGGCGGATTCGGCGCCGACGTGAACGCGTTGTGGCCGATCCTGACCGACAACGGCATCGAGTGCGTCGCCGGAAACTACGACGTGGCCATCGCAGGCGGTGACACCGACTGCGGCTGCGGTTACCGCGACGCCAAGGACAACGAGTACGCCCAGCTGATCTACGATCACACCCTCGCCACCACCGGCCGCGAATTCGCCGCATGGATGGGCACCCTGCCCACCGAGCGCCGGGAGACGATCGACGGCGTCGACGTCCACATGGTCCACGGCTCGACCCTGGCGCTGAACGACTTCTGGTGGGAGTCGCTCCCCGAGGAGCAGCACCGCCTGCGGGCCGAGGCGTCCGGGGCCGACGTCGTGCTGTGCACCCACAGTGGCCTGCCCTGGCAGCGGCGCATCGGCGACACACTCGCCGTCAACGTCGGCGTGCTCGGTAAACCCGCCAACGACGGCCGCCGCGACGTCTGGTACGCGATGCTCGACCTTGCTGACGGGCACGTCACCGCCGAGCTGATCCCACTCGCGTACGACTGGCAGGCGCAGGCCCGCTCGATGCGCGCCGCGGGACTCCCCGAGATCTTCGCCGAGACCATCGAGACCGGCTGGTGGACCACCTGCCTGGAGATCCTGCCACCGCGCGAGCGCTCCCGGGGCCGCTACCACCTCTACCGCTCCACCCTGCCCTCGGGCTTCCGCCCGGCGGACGACGGCTGGGGAGAGACCGCACCCCAGGCCCTGGAGGGCGACCGGCCCGTGGTCCCGCTGTTCGGCACCCCCTACTTCCCGTCGCGGCTGTGGCTCTACACCAACTTCCACTGCAACCTGGCCTGCGACTACTGCGCGGTCGCCTCCTCCCCGAAGGCGGCTCCCCGCACCCTGCCAGCCGCCGCCTTCCGCGCCCTGGTCGACGAGGCCGTACAGGCCGGGTTCACCGAGCTGTATCTCACCGGCGGTGAGCCCTTCCTGCACCCTGACATCGTCGGCCTCCTCGACTACGCCTCCGCCGAGTTGCCCACTGTCGTGATGACCAACGCGATGCTGCTGCGAGGCCGCCGCGCCGCCGGCCTCGCGGATCTAGCCAGCCGCAAACTCACCGTGCAGACCTCCCTGGACGGCGCCACCGCCCAGACCCACGACCTCCACCGCGGTTCCGGCTCCTGGCAGCGCACCCTCGACGGCATCCGCCACCTGATCGGCCTGGGATTGCCTCCGCGCGTCGCCCTCACCGAAACCGAGGACAACACCCACGAGGTCCCCGGGGTCGCCGAGCTGCTGGCCGGACTCGGCCTGGCCGCCGACCACTTCGCCGTACGTCCGCTGCTGCGCCGAGGCTTCGCCGAGACCGGAGTGGAGATCGGCGAGGACTCCAGCGTCCCCGAACTGACCGTCACCGCCGACGGGCTGCACTGGCACCCCGCCGGCGCCGACCTCGCCACCAGCCCCGATCTCCATCTCGCGCCCGCCGGAACCCCGCTCACCACGGGCAAACAACTGGTCACCGAGCGGTTCTTCGCCGCCCGCCTCACCGACGGCACCCTGCCCCGCCCCGTCCACTGCGCCATCTGACCCGTACGCGTACGGAAAGGAAGTCCACCATGCAGCCACATGTCGCGATCCTCGGCGCCGGACCCGTCGGCCTCGACGCCGCTCTCGCCTGCGCCGACGCCGGATGGCCGTTCACCGTCTACGAAGCCGGGGACACCGTCGCCGCCCACGTACGGGCCTGGGGCCACGTCCGCCTCTTCACACCCTGGGACCTCAACGTCTCCCGCCGGATGCGCACCCATCTACCCCACGCCCCCCATGGCGGTGACTGGCCGACCGCAGCCGAGCTCGCGACCCGCCTGCTCGACCCGGTCGCCGCACTGCCCGCCCTCCAAGGCCGCATCCGGCTGTCCACCCGCATCGCCGGCATCGCCCGCACCGGCCTGCTCAAACACGAGGAGATCGGCACCGACACCCGTGCCGCCGCCCCCTTCACCCTCCTCCTGGACACCCCCGACGGCGAGGACACCGCCGAGGCGGATCTCGTCCTGGACTGCACCGGCACCTACTCCCACCCCAACACCCTGGGCCCCGGCGGCATCCCCGCCCCCGGCGAACGCGTCCTCGCCGAGCGCATCACCCGCACCCTCCCGGACGCCGGCGACACCGGCCGCTGGGCGGGCACCGTCCTGCTCGTTGGCGCCGGAAAATCCGCCCAGACCGCGGCCCGCGACCTCGCCGCCCTGCCCGGTACCCGGGTCGAGTGGGTGGTACGCAGTCCGGCTCCCGGCTGGGGCGCCGTACCGGACGACACGCTGCCTGGCCGTCAGCACCTCGTGGACACCTCCCGGGCCCTCGCGGACGGCGCCAACGACCGGCTCACCGTCCACACCGGTGCCCACGTCCAGGCCCTGAGCACCGTCGGCGACCGGGTCCGCGCCTTCCTCACTACCGCGGGCGGCCCGCGCGAGATCGTCTGCGACCACGTCGTGGCGCTGACCGGGTACACCGGCGACGCCTCCCTCTACCGGCAGTTGCAGGTCCACGAGTGCTACGCCACCGGCGCCCCCATGAACCTCTCCGCCGCCCTCCTCGGATCCGCGGGCGGGGACTGCCTCGCCCAGCCATCCGTCGGGATCGAGGCCCTGCGCAATCCCGAGCCGCACTTCTTCATCCTCGGCGCCAAGTCCTACGGCCGCCTCAACACCTTCCTGCTGCGCACCGGCTACGAGCAGATCGACCAGCTCAGCGCCGCCTACACCGAAGAATCGCTGCTGCTACCTGCCGGTACGTAAGCGCGGTCACATACCTTCCCGATGCACTGGTCATAGCGTCGACCAGGAAGGAAGGCACACGCAGACAGAGAGGTCGTACACCATGGCAACCACCGCGCAGGTATCGCCGAGAGCCGCCGTCATGCCGCTGCACGCTGCTTGGGGCGCCGCTGCCGGCGTCGTCGGAGGCATCGGCATGGGCATCTGGATGTCCGTCTCCAGGCCGATGATGGACACCGCGATGATCACGATGGTCGCCGGTCTGCTGGGCTCGACGAACGCCGTCGCGGGCTGGCTCATCCACCTGGCCATCGCCGTCTCCTTCGGCCTGGCCTTCGGCGCGCTCCTGGGGAGTTACGCCCAGAAGATGGTGCCCGCCGCTGTGCTCGGGCTGGGGTTCGGAGTCGTGGCCTGGCTGATCGGAGCGATGTGGATCATGCCCGCGAACATGGGCATGCCGGTCTTCGAGTGGAACGACGTCACCAGCTCCAGCTTCGGCGCTCATCTCGTCTTCGGGCTGCTGCTGGGACTGGCCTTCGCCTGCATCGCCTCGATGATGGGCAAGAAGCGCACAGGGTCGGCCTGAGCATGGGACGCACACCGCCCAAGTCAGCCCGGCGCCCCGGGCGCGCCCCCGCCCCGGGGTGCTCCACCGGAGGGGTCTCTTTCACTCGAAGAGGTGCAGGTGAGCGGAGGCGTCCCTGGCGAGGTACAGGTGCCCTATTGTCTGGCTGAGGAGGCCGACGTCCTGGCGGGCCCGCCCTGGGGTGCGGCACCACCGCCCTGGGCCCCGGGCCGACGCGAGGACATAGGCCGCATGCGCGAGACCCATCAGGGAGACGCCGACCGTACCTGGTGCCTGTCCGAAGTCGACATCTTCTGCGACCTGAGCGAGCCGGAGATGGCGGCCATCGCGGCAGCCGCACCGATGAAGACCTACACCGCCGGCGAGATCCTCTACTCCCCGCCCCAGCCGTGCGAGGTGCTGTTCATCCTCAAACGCGGACGCATCCGCGTCTTCCGCGTCTCCGCCGAGGGCCGCGCCCTGACCACGGCGATCGTCAACCCCGGCACGATCTTCGGCGAGATGGTGCTGCTCGGACAGCGTATGTACGGCAACTACGCCGAGGCCCTCGACGACGTCACCGTCTGCGTCATGAGCCGCGACGACGTACACCGGCTGCTGCTCTCTGACCCGAGGATCGCCGCACGGATCACCGCGATCCTCGGCCGCCGCCTCGCCGACCTCGAACAGCGCCTGTCCGACACGGTCTTCAAATCCGTCGCCCAGCGCGTCGCCTGCACCCTGATCACCCTCATCCCCGCGAACCCGCCGACCCGGCCGCTGCGCCCCGTGGCCGGACACCCGCAGGTCACGCTCACTCATGAGCCAGGATCGAGGCCAGGTGCGCGACGACCATCACCCATGTGACTCAGAGCTCTGGATTCGCCTTCGAGGCCGACCACTACCGCACTATCCCGGGCTGCGTGGCGGTAGCCGCTGTGTGATCCGGTTGAACAAGTCCGTCAGCGGCTCGCTGACGTCCTGACCGAACTCGGTCAGCCCGTAGGTGACCTGGGGCGGCGTCGTCGGCTCTACCTCCCGCCAGACCAGGCCGTCCTGGACCAACGCGCGCAGGGTCTGAGCGAGCATCTTTTCGCTGATGCCCTGGATGCTGTCCCGCAGCTCGTAGAACCGAAGGTCGTTGCTCCGCAAGGAGATCAGCACCCAGATACCCCATTTGCTGGTCACGTGGTCGACCACGTCACGCGCGGGGCAGTCGGTGTGAAACACCTCATACCGATGGCCCGCCTCAGCCTGCGTCAGCTGCGCACCTTCCCTCATGTCCGGAGCTTACCCCGGGGTATGTTCTTACGAAAAGTAAGCCCAGCTCGTAGCGTCAATTGCCTCAGTGCACAACGGACTAGGAGCTGAACATGATCGTAGTGACCGGGGCTACCGGCAATGTGGGCCGACCTTTGACGCAGGCCCTGGCCGAGGCGGGCGAGCAGGTGACGGCGGTGTCGCGGCACGCGGCGGCGATGCCGGACGGAGTCCGGCATGTGGCGGCCGACCTGGCCGAGCCGACAAGCCTCACACCCGCGCTGGACGGGGCGAAGGCGCTGTTCCTCTTGTTGTCCGGCAACCTGCACGCCTCCGACGCCAGGCCGACCGACATCATCGCCCTGGCCGCGGCCAGAGGGGTCCGCCGGGTCGTCCTGCTGTCCTCGCAGGGCGTGGCGACCAGGCCGCTCGGCCCGTCGCGGGTCGCGATGCGCAAGGTGGAGGAAGCGTTGCGGGGCTCCGGCCTGGACTGGACCGTCCTGCGACCGGGCGGTTTCGCCTCCAACGCCTTGGCCTGGGCGGAGTCCGTCCGCACGCAGGAGACGGTCGCCGCGCCCTTCGGCGATGTGGGGGTGCCGGTCGTCGATCCGGCGGACATCGCCGAGGTCGCGGCGGCCTGCCTGCTGGACGACCGGCACACCGGCGGGGTGTACGAGCTGACCGGGCCAGAGGTGATCACACCACGTCAGCAGGCGGCGGCCATCGCCGCCGCACTCGGATCGCCTGTACGGTTCCACGAACTCACCCGCGACGAGGCCAAGGCCACGATGACCCAGTTCGTGCCGATGGAACTCGCCGACGACACCCTGGACATCATCTCCGCCCCGAACCCCACCGAACTGCGGATCAGCCCGGACGTGGAGCGAGTCCTCGGCCGCGCCCCGCGCCCCTTCAACGACTGGGTCGCCCGCAACATCGCCGCTTTCCGCTGAGGCACAACTCAACCGAAGCACCCGGGCAGCCTCGTGCGGCTGCAGCCGCACGAGGCGCTGAACATTCTGCCGTTCCCAGAACAAGGGGAGAGGCCGGCAGAAGTTGCCAGGTAGAGCGGGCGCCAATACCCCAACGGCTCACTGACTGTCGTCCCCGCCCCACCCGCTGCCCTGCGAAGGCGCTCGCTCGGTTCCATGTCTTCCAGGAAAGCGGTCACGGATGTCACGAGCCCGGGATGTTCGGAACTGATTCGAACATGAATGGCAATTTACCGGGTTCTGATCCACTCTGTGTGGAGCAGTTGCGGAGCGTCACGACGTTCAGTCGGCGCGGAGGATCTGGAGACGGAGTAGGTCGAAGCCGGCGCGGCCGTATCCGTCCCTTTTGATCCGTTTAGAAGTTACGTGGAATCACGCCGAGGGGTGGATCTTCCGTCCTCGGCGTTACTACGCACAGCGGGGCTGCGTTGTCCTCATCGATGGTCGGGAACGAGAAGTGGCCGGTGCTGGGGCGGCATGAGCGGGCGGCGGAATGGCTGCAGATGTGGAGCGATCTCGGTCGTGCGCCGCGGACGATCGATGCCTACGCCCGCGGCTTGGTCGAGTATCTGGAGATGTGTGACCGGGAGAACGTCGATCCGCTGACTGCCAGCCGGTCCCATATTGCCATCTATGTATGGTAGTTGACCGACCGGCCCAGCCGTCGCGGGGCGAATGTGATCTCGATCGACTCTGGATCGGGACTGGCGAACGCCACCATCCAGCAGCGGCTGGTGCCGGTGCGGCTGTTCTACGACTTCCTGGTGGAGGAGGGACTGCGCGAGTCCAACCCGGTGGGCCGGGGTCGCTACACGCCGGGCCGGCAGCGGGGTGGGCACCAGCGCGGTCTGGTGCCCCGGCTGACGAAGCTGCCGTGGATTCCCAGCGAACAGCAGTGGCTGGAGATCTTGGAGGTCGCCCGTGCCGAGCCGGTGCGCAACCGGTTGATGCTGGCCCTGGCCTACGACGCCGCGCTGCGGCGTGAGGAGTTGTGCTCGCTGCGGACCGATGATCTGGATCCGGCCCACCGCACGCTGCGGGTGCGGGCGGAGACGACGAAGAACCGGCTGGAGCGGGTGGTTCCGTACTCCGCGTCGACCGGTGTGCTGATGTCGGCCTACCTCGCTCACCGGGCCACGATCAGCCGGGCGCGAGGGGCGCTGTTCTTGTCGGAGTCCCGGCGCAACCACGCTCAGCCGCTGAGCCTGTGGACTTGGTCGAAGGTGGTCCGCCGGATCGCCCTGGCGGCCGGGGTCCCGCGATTCTCCACGCACACCACCCGGCATCTGTGCCTGACCGATCTGGCCCGGATGGGCTGGGAGTTGCACGCGATCGCCACCTTCGCCGGCCACCGGAACACCGACGGGGGCGTCGATAAATTGATGGAGCGTGTCACGTCAGCCTGTCGTTGATGTTGCGTGCATGACATAGGCGGCGAGTTCGCTGGGGTCGACGAGTCGGATGGGCAGTGGTTCTGCGTGGTGGCCGTGTTGCTGGAGCAGGGGCCGGACCTGCTTGATCAGGGTGCGCATCTGGTTCTCGCCGATGCGGAAGAGGTGGGCGGTCAGTGAGCAGGGCAGCCCGCGCTGATCGAGAACGGCGGCCCAGATCATGCTTTCCACGGCGAGTTTGCGGTGACGGGGGCGCTGGCCGGTGGGCAGTTGATCGATCGACGTGCGTACGTCTGCGGTGAGTTGATCGAGTGCGTGTCGGGTCATCCCGGTCAGTACGGGGTGGGTTGCCATGGCGGTGTCGAAGGTGTGGGCGTGACGGGGGTGGGCCCGGCGGGTGGGTGGCTGGAGGGGCGCGGCGGGGACGCCGGGCTGGGGCGGGATCGCGTAGTTCCACTCGCCGTGGAAGCTGGCGGGGGTGATGGTGAGCGCGGCGGCGTGCTGGGCGTCGATCTCGATACCGGTGGGGTAGGTGCCCTCGTCCAGGTGGGCGTTCACGCTCAGCCCGGTGCTCGTGGTGGTGGCCGCGATGAGGTTCAGGGCGACTTCGTAGCTGGTCAGGGGGCGGGCCCGCCAGTTCATCGAGATGAACGAGAACAGACGATGCTCCACTTTGTTCCATTTCGACGTGCCGGGCGGTAGGTGGCACACACTGATCTCCAGGCCGGTCTCGGTGGCCAGGGCGGCGAGGTTCGCTTTCCATGCCTTGGCCCGGGAACTGTTGGAGCCGCCACCGTCGGCAGTGATCAACAGGCGGCGCGCGTTCGGGTAGGCGGCCTGCCCCTCCTCCTTCCACCAGCGGCGCAGGGCGGCCACCGCGAACGCGGCGGTGTCATGGTCGGTGCCCACCACTACGTAGCCGGTGTTGCGTCCGACGTCGTAGATGCCGTAGGGGATCGCGGTGCCGACCGCCTGGGAGGGGAAGTCGTGATCGAGGACCTTCACGGGCCTGCCGGGCGGGGCCCATTCCCGCCCGGCCTGCGCGAACAGCCCGATCTGTTCCTTCTTCTTCGTGTCCACGCTGATCACGGGGTCGCCGGCGTCGAGGAACTGGCGCACCTTGTCGTTGAGGTGGTGGAACTGGGCATCGCGGTCCCGGTGACCGCTGCCGGCCAGGACCTTGGCGTTGCTCCGCAGGCTGAAGCCCGCCTCCTTCAACAATGCGGCGATCACGTCCCGACCCACCGCGCGGCCCTGGGCGGCGAGTTCGGTGGCCAGATGCCGCAGCGACTTCGTGGTCCAGGTCAACGGCCCTATCGGGTCACCTTGCGTGCTGTCCTCGACCAACGCCAGCAGTGCGGCTCGGAGCCCCGGGTCCTTCGCTGCCAGCGCGGGACGCCCCGCACCTCGCCGGCGTACCCGGCCATCGGGCTCGGCATCGTCCTCCAACTCGACCAGGCCCCGACTGACGCACCCCGTGGAGACCCCCGCGGCCCTGGCAACAGCCGCGATCCCGCCATATCCGAGTTGCCGCGCTTCCGCCGCATACAGCAGACGGCACTGCCGCTCGTTGAGATGCGGAGTCACCGCCTCGAACTTCGCCCGCAACGGACTGATCAACTCATCGAAACGGCCCATATCACATCAACGAACCCAAGTCCCGGAAGCAACCCGCAATTTCGCGACGCCTCCGACTCCACCCTTCAGAGGGTGTTCTGTGATGCTTCGTCGGGCTTCAGGTTGAGTCGGTGCGTGGCGTGGAGGGAGTCGGTCGGGGCAGGGTGAACAGGCCGGGTTCGGGTTCGAGGAGCAGGCCGCGGCTGACCAGGCGTTTCAGTTTCGCGCGGGTGCTTTCGGTGTGCCGCG
>NZ_JAYMZR010000041.1:0-10768 GCF_035828615.1 Streptomyces sp. H27-D2
CTCCACCGCGGACACCGTCAGCGCGGGCACCGTCGGCGCGGACGCCTCCACCGCGGACACCGTCAGCGCGGGCACCGCCGGCGCGGACGCCTCCACCGCGGACACCGTCAGCGCGGGCACCGCCGGCGCGGACGCCTCCACCGCGGACACCGTCAGCGCGGGCACCGCCGGCACGGGCACCGCCGCCGCGGACACCGCTGGCACGGACAGCGCCGCCGCGGACACCGCCGACACGGACCGCGACGAATCCGCTCCGGACGGGTCGACTCCCGACGGCTCTCCTCCCGACGGATCAGCCGCGCCCGACGGATCAACCGCGGCCCCGTCCCCCTCCACCGACCCGGAAAGCAGGGCCGCGTGCTCGCTCTCCGTCTAGCCCGCGGCGCACACCCCCTCGTCCAGCTGCGCCGCGCGCTGGTCGTCGTCGCCTCGGCGGGCATCGGCTTCCTGCTGCTGTGCACGCTCGGGTACGCGACGGTCCACCCGCACCGCACCGCGGATTCGCTGGTGCGGCTGCTGTGGTGCCTGGTCCCGCTGGCCGCCGTCGTGCAGCTCGCGGTCGCCGTCGCCCGTACCGACCCCAGCACCCGCGCGCGGCCCGGCCTCTCCGCGGCCGGGTACGGTCCGGCCCGGCTGACGCTGCTCTCGGCCGCCTCGACCGCGCTGTCCTGCGTACTCGGCAGCCTGCTCGCCATCCTGCTCTTCGCCGGGCTGCGCGGTGACCTCGGCGGAGCCGGCTTCCGCCGCTTCCACGGCTCGGCGGCCGACCTGCTCGGCGCGGACCGGCCGCTGCCCCTCGCCGGCGCGCTCACCCTGCTCGCCCTGGCGCCGCTGATCGCGGCGGGAACCACCGCGCTCGTACTGCGCCCTCGCGCGAAGCGGCCGACGGCAGCGCGGACGAAGCCCAACCGCTCGAACAACTCGGGGGCCGACGCCCAGCAGCCCGCCCCCACCCACTCGGCAGCCCTCCCCTGGGGGGTGGCACTGATCGGAGCGGGGCTCGCGCTGGAGGCGTACTCGATCCGCGACGCGCCCTCCACGCACGCCGCCCTGCTCCCCCTGCCGGGCAAGCTCCACGACAGTCCGCCGGGTGTCGTCTGCGGCTGGGCGCTGACCGCGCTCGGGCTCGTGCTGGCCGGCCCCGGCCTGACGTACCTCTGCGGGCGGCTGCTGTCCATGGGACGCCCCGGAGCGACCCGCCTGCTGGCCGGCCGCGTCCTCCAGGAGGAAGCGGGCCGGATCGGCCGGCCACTCGGCGTCCTGTGCGCCGTCGCCTCCGGCGGGTACGCGGCGGCCGAGCTCTACGGCACCGTCCTGGACAGATCCGCACTCTCCCCCGGCGGCCCCGCGGGAATCGGCGACAGCCCCTTCGGTCCCCTCACCGGCCTCGCCGCCGCCCTCATCATGGCCTGCGCCACCGCCGCCGCACTCACGGCCGCTCAGGAGGTCAAGAGCGCGCGTACACCGATCAACGGGGCCCTGGTACGTCTCGGGGCCCCGGCCGTCGTCCTGCGCCGCGCGGCGGCCCTCCGAGCGGCCGTCCTGCTGCTCGTCCTGGCCCCGCTCACCTGGGGCGTCGCTCAGCTGGCCGCGCTGCCGCTGACGCACTGAGCAGCACTGATGCACTGATGCACTGATGCACTGACCAGTGAGGACGGCTGGGCCTGGTCCCCTGCGGCCCGGCCCAGCGTCTGCGGGTCCGGCTCTGGCTCCGAAGGGGGAAGGGAGTCAGGACAGCGGGGGGCTGACCCGGTCGATGCCGGCCAGAATCTGCCGTGTCGCGAGCACGCCATTCTCCAGCAGATCACGTGCGAACTTTCCTGGCTCCTTCTCGTAGAGAGCCCGCCCGCGCTCCGAGGTGAACGCACTCGGCGGCACCACGTCCTGGCCCTCGGGGATGAACTTGAGGACTTCTTCCAGGGCGGCCAGCCCGTATTCGGTCGCCGCGCGGTACTTGCGGCGCTCGGCCTTAGGCGTGTTGAGAAGGCGCAGGCCCGTGTCAGTCGCGATCCGGTAGCTGACCAAGAGAAACTCGCCGGGATCGACGATCAGGGACGGGTTCGAGCCGCCGAAGGCAGGCGGCGGAGGCGGGAGCTCGTCAGTCATCTGGAACGAGAAACTGCGCGCCCGACCGCACTCGGGGCAGACACCCTCGTAGACCGCCACCATCGCGTCGCCACGCTGCTCAAGGTGGTGCTGGCGGTCGAAGCTCACCGCGCCGCACTCGCACGCGTGCAGGTCCATGTAGAGGTGCGCTTCCAGCGATGAACGGGCGATCAACATGGCATGATCATACGTGCTGTTGAGCACGCATGTCCGAGCGTTGCGCTCGGGAGGGGGAGCGACGAGTGGACCGTGCGGTCGACCCACGGCAGCCCTGGAGCCGTTCGGAAGAACCCCATCGCCCGGGCGAGATCGTGTCCGAAGGCGAGCGGGTACTGCCCGTCGTGCTGGCGTTGCTCCACGGCGACCGAGAACCCTCCATCGAGCTGCGGGAGACGGGCGAGGCGGGCAACAAGCGACGGTACTTCGCGCTCAGAGACGCCCCGGGCAACGAGGAGATCGGGATCTGGCTGGACGCCCTCCCGCTCCCGGACAAGGTCATCGCCCGCACTCTGATCAATACGACCTCGCAGAACTACATCGTCCAGCTCTCCGACCAGCTCCCCTCCCCTGCGGTCGGCCGCGTGCTCGCGTACGAGGTCAGCGAACTCCTCACCGCGCGTCAACGCGCCGCAGAGGGCCTCGCGCCCGTTCACGAGAACCTGCTGCGCCTCGGCGCGGAACTGCCTCAGACCCCGGACCTGTCCGGGGAGGACCGAGGTCGGATCGGAGAGCTGAACTGGCTCGCCGCCGAAATGGGCGGCAGTTCGCTGGACGCACAGTCGCGAGAGCAGTCGCGCGTTGAATTTTCAGCCCTGCTCGAACGGCTCGGGATGCGACCCACCCTCCCCAGCGAGTCCGAGGCGTTCGCGGACGAGGCGGATGCGGCAGGCATCCGTAGACACGTCGCAGGACTTCACCTGACGGCCGAGGCCAACCGCGCTGTCTACGAACTCGCCTTCCCCATCGAAGATTTGTCCCCCGACGACGCCGCCGCCCTCCTCGCCCACCGGCAGGCCGCAGCGCTGACCACGACTCACATCCCCGCCCACATCGGCCACCACACCGACCTCCCGATGCCCGGCTACGACGCCGACGGCGTACCGCTCCTCCGCGAGGACCTGGACCGCGCCGCGACCGCTGCCGCCGAGCGCCGGACGCAGTTGAGCGCCGCCACCGTACGGGAGCTCGCGGCCGAGCAGCAGTGGCAGCCCGGCCGGCCGCCGAGGCGGAAGGTCATCATCGGCGGCGGGGCCAGTCTCAGCGGGCGGGATCCGGACGCACTGCTGATCGACGCCCGTGGCCGGTGGCATGTGGACCCGGGCATGGGCATCGTGCAGTCAGCGGACCAGGTGCGGGATCTGTACGGGACGGGGGTCGGCGACGCCCACCAGTTCGCCGGCCCGACGGACCGGGTGCCCGCCAAGGCCGTACAGCTGTGGGAGGACGAACTCGCCGTGCGTGGCCGCGTGGTGGACGGACACGCGCAACTGGTCGTCGGCAGGAACGGCAAGCTGCTGGCCCGGGTACAGCCGAGTGCGGGCGAAGACCCCTTCTCCGTCGAGGTGATCGGGACCCCGACCATCGCGACGGGCCTGACTCCCGAGATGGTCCCCGGTGCGGCCCGTGGCGCGGAGAACAGCTTGCGGGCCGCGGTCCGGAAGCTGGAGACGCACGTGGCGGGCCTGGAGGGGGACGGCAGCATGGACGCCGCGGCCGGACAGTCCGTACGCACCGGCCTGACCGAGGCGGTGCGCGGCGGTGCCGGAGCGCGGGAGATCCTCAGGCTCCTCGACGAGGCCGGAATCAAGGACACGCTGGGCGCCGAGAAGGAGAACAAGCCCGTCTTTCAGACCCTGGAGGCGACCCGGCTGTGGGAGGAGGCCAGGGAACAGGCCCCGGGCCGGGCGTTGATGGGCGATGAGGTCGCCGACGGCCGCTTCGACCCCACGGCGGCCCAGCACTGGATGATCGCCGGAGCGGGCGGCACCGGGGTCGCCAATGCCGAGATCATCCTCCAGTCCAATCCGGACGCGCAGGTCACCATCGTCGGCAGAGAGCCGCCGCCGGCCCTGCGGCACCAGGTGCAATTCGACGCCATGCGGCAGCGGCACGAGACCGCCTTCGGCGGAGACGGCCGGCTCTCGTTCGTCCGCGCGGAGCTGGAAGCGGTGCAGACCGTGGTCGGCCCCGACGGGCGCACCCGCTTCCAGGTGCAGGGGGCAGACGGCGAGATCGAGTCGGACGGTTATGTCGCCAACCTGGGTCGTACGTCCCCGCTTCCCCAGGTGACGGAGCAACTGGACTCCTGGACGCGGGGCAAGGCGGGTGAGGTGAGCGGCGACCTGCTCTTCGACGAGAGCGACCAGTTTCTGGGCTACGGGCTGACCTTCGAGGCCGAGGGGCGCGATCATCGGGTCGAGGTGACGGGCGCCGCGTCGTGGCAGTTGCCGACCGATGCCTTCGACCCGGCCACGACGCGCGCGCTCCTCGCGATGGGCGGCAGGCAGATACCCGCCGAGAGCGGCAACGCCGCTCCGGGCTTCGAGCCCACCGCCCGGCAGTCCGCCGCACTGGCACGCGCCAGGGAGGAAGGCCCCGTGCACCGACTGAACAGCGTGCCGGAGCGGTGGCAGCGGCCTGGGACGGGGCTTGGGACGGCGACGGGGATGGATGAGCCGAAATCCGCGGAGGCCGCGGCAGCTCCGGCCGTGGCGACTCCCGGAGCGGTGCCGACCGGAACCGTACCGACAGGAGCAGCGCCGGCCGGAACAGTGCCGACCGAAGTGGCGACCCCCAAAGCGACGCTTCCCGAAGCGGCAGCAGCCCCGGCACCCGCCAACGCGCCGGCGCCGACCGCCATCCCCGCTCCCCCGCCCCGCGTGCCGAAACCCCCCACCCCGCGCCGGGGGCCGGGCAGCGCGGCCGAGTCGGTCGCGGCTCCTCCCCCGGCCCCGCCACAGCCGCCAGGGCCTGGGCCGGGGTTCGGCGTCTAGACCGTCTTCAGGGCCCAGGGGCGCTGCCGCGCGAGGCAGCCGCCGGGGCCGCGGCGCTGCAGACGACGAACGCACCGCCGGCCCCCGAGACCCACAAGAGCCTCGCCGACTTCGCCCACCGACGCCCTCGTCACAACTCGCCCCTCAACACCACGACTTCCTCCGCCGCGAAGGCCACCCCCACCCGCGCCCCCTCCTCCGGCACATCCCGCAGCGCGCACGCCGCCTCCAACTGCGGCCCGTCCCCCGGCCGCGCCCCGTCCCCCGGCGCCTCCGGCCGCAGCAGAACAGAGACATGGTCGCCACGGAAGGTCCGGGCCAGCACCGTGCAGGGCAGCCCGTCCGGGACCGGGGCCAGCCGGACGCCGGCCGGCCGTACCAGCAGGCGGCAGGGGCCCTGGGCCGAACCGGCCGGGACCGGGACCTTGCCCCAAGGTGTGTCGGCGGCCTCCCCGTGCACCGTCGCCGCGACCACGTTGTCGAAGCCGAGGAAGCGGGCCACGAACTCCGAGGCCGGGCGCTGCCAGACCTCCAGCGGGGTGCCGGCCTGGGCGATCTTCCCGTCCCGCATGACCACGACCCGGTCGGCCAGGGCGAAGGCCTCTCCCTGGTCGTGGGTGACCGCGAGCACCGTGGTCCCCAACCGGGCGAACAGCTGCCGCAGTTCGATGACGAGCCGCTCCCGCAGACTCCGGTCCAGTTGCCCCAGCGGCTCGTCGAGCATCAGCAGTCGCGGCTGCGGAGCCAGCGCGCGGGCCAGCGCGACGCGTTGCTGCTCGCCGCCGGACAGCGCGGCGATGGCGCGGCGCTCCGCGCCCGGCAGACCGACGAGGTCGAGCAGCTCGGCGACCGTACGATCCGACTCGGCGCGGCCGACCCTGCGCATCCGCAGCCCGAAGGCGACATTGCGGCCCACGTCCCGCTGCGGAAAGAGCTGATGGTCCTGGAACATCAGGCCCAGCCCGCGCCGGTGCACGGGCACCCCGGACTGGTCGCGCCCCGAGAGCAGCACCCGCCCCGCGTCGGCCCGCCGCAGCCCGGCGACGACGCGCAGCAGCGTCGACTTGCCGCTGCCGCTGGGCCCCAGCACGCACACCGTCTCGTGTTCGGCGACCTCCAGGTCCACCGCGTCCAGCGCCGTCCGCTCGCCGAAGCGGACACTCACGGCGTCGAGCCGCAGCAAGGGTTCCGGCGCGGACACAGGGGTCGCCGCGGACACGGGGGTCGGGGCGGACACAGGGGTCGGGGCGGCCGTCGGCGACGGCTTCGGCCGCGAGTCCGGTGATGTCCGCGACGGCTTCGGTGATACTTGCGAGGACTTCGGCAGGGGCATCTCAGAACTCTCCCGAACGGTCGGTGCGAATGCGCTCCAGCGCCAGCAGCGCCCCCGCGCACACCAGCATCAAGATGGTGCTCAGGGCCATCGCCTGCCCGTAGTTCAGCTCGCCGGCCCGGCCGAGCAGCCGGGCCACCGCGACCGGCAGGGTCGGGGTGTCGGGGCGGGCGATGAACACCGTCGCCCCGAATTCGCCCAGCGAGACCGCGAAGGCGAAGCCGGCCGCGATCAGCAGGGCGCGCCACACCATCGGCAGGTCCACTTCGCGCCAGGCGCGCAGCGGGGAGGCGCCGAGCACCGCCGCGGCCTCCCGCAGCCGCCCGTCCACCGCCCGCAACACGGGCAGCATGGTCCGTACGACGAACGGCACCCCCACCAGCGCCTGCGCCAACGGCACCAGGAACCAGGAAGTGCGCAGGTCGAGCGGCGGCTCGTCCAGCGTGATCAGGAAGCCGAAGCCGACGGTGACCGCGGAGACGCCCAGCGGCAGCATCAGCAGCGCGTCGAATCCGCGGACCAGCCGCCCTGCCCGCCGGGTCAGCGCGGCTGCCGCGAGCCCGCCCACCACCAGGGCGATGAGGGTCGCCGCCGCCCCGTACGCGAGGGAGTTCCCGATCGCCTGGAGCGGGGCCACGACGAAGGTGCCGCCGTTGTCCGCCGCCGACCGCAAGGACCGGTAGAAGCCGAGCCCGTAGCCGTCGGGGCCGGCGAAAGAACGTTCCACCAGAACGCCCAGCGGCACCAGGATCAGCAGCGCGATCACCGCCAGCACTCCGCCCAGCAGCGCCCACTGGCCGGGCCCCTGCGGCCGGCGCGAGGTCTGCGCCGGGTCCACCAGCGTCAGCGCGCTCTCCCTGCGCCGTACGGTCCGGGCGTGCAGCGCCAGGATCGCGCCCACCGCGGCGAACTGGACCAGCGTGAGCACGGCGGCCGTCGGCAGGTCCAGGAACTGCGCGGTCTGCTGGTAGATCTCCACTTCCAGCGTGGAGTAGCGCGGCCCGCCCAGGATCTGGACGACGCCGAACGAGGTGAAGGTGAAGAGGAAGACCATCAGCGCGGCGGCGGCCACCGCGGGCCCCAGCGCGGGCAGCGTCACCCGCCGCCAGGCCGCGAATCTGCCCGCGCCCAGGACTCTCGCGGCCTCCTCCTGGCGCGGGTCGAGCTGCGCCCAGAGCCCGCCGACGGTGCGCACGACCACGGCGTAGTTGAAGAAGACGTGCGCGAGCAGGATCGCCCAGACGCTGGTGTCGAGCCGCACGCCCCACAGCTCGTCCAGCAGTCCGCCGCGCCCCAGTACGGCGAGGAACGCCGAGCCGACGACGACGGTGGGCAGCACGAACGGGACCAGCACGACGGCCCGCAGCAGTTGTTTGCCGGGGAAGTCGAGCCGGGCGAAGGCGTACGCCCCCGGGAGCGCGATCGCCAGCGTCAGCCCGGTCGAGGCGACGGCCTGCCAGAGGGTGAACCACAAAACGTCCAGGATGTCCGGGTCGGCCAGCACCGCGGCGATCCGGCCGAGGCGCCAGTGCCCGCCGTCGCGCAGCCCGCGGCCGACGATGGCGGCCACCGGGTAGGCGAAGAAGACGCCGAAGAACACGAGCGGGACGACCATCAGGAGCGGCCGCGAACCGATCCGCGAGCCGACGATCCGCACGCCCCTCCGCACGCGTCCCCGCACGCCTTCGCGCCCCCCGGCACGCGCCCGCGCGGACGGGGCCCGCCCGGCCGCCGCCTCCCCGGAGGGCGGGACCTCGCCGGGCGGCGCTCCGTCCTGCGGGGACGCGTCCCCGGAGCCCGTTACTTCAGGACGAGCGAGGACCATGTCTTGACCCACTGCTCACGGTTCTCGGTGATCTTCGCGGGCGCCAGCGTCCGCGGGTCGTCGATCTCCGCCCCGTACTTGGTGAACAGCGCGGGCAGCTTCGCGTCCTGGCGCGCCGGGTTCACGAACATCTTCAGCGGCACGTCCTCCTGGAAGTCCTTGCTCAGCAGGAAGTCCAGCAGGGCCTTGCCGCCCTTCTCGTTCTTCGCGCCGTCCAGCAGCCCGGCGAACTCGATCTGGCGGAAGCAGGTGCCGGTCGCGACGCCGGTCGGCCCCTTGGCGGGCTGCGGCTCGACGCCCATCACCTCGGCGGGCGGGCTGGAGGCGTACGAGACGACGAGCGGCTTGTCGCCCTTGCCCTTGCCGCCGCCGGCCCCGGAGAAGCGGTCGTTGTACGCCTGCTCCCAGCCGTCGACCACCTCGACGCCATTGGCCTTGAGCTTCTTCCAGTACGCCTGCCAGCCGTGGTCCCCGTACCGCGCCGCGGTGCCGAGCAGGAAGGCCAGGCCGGGCGACGAGGTCGCGGCGTTCTCGGTGACCAGGAGGTTCTTGTACGCGGGCTTGACCAGGTCGGCGAAGCTGCTCGGCGGCGCCAGCTTCTTGTCGGCGAAGTACTTCCGGTCGTAGTTGACGCAGATGTCGCCGCTGTCCACCGGGGTCGCCCGGTGCCGCTTCGCGTCCAGCTGAAGCGCCTTGGGGACCTGGTCCAGGCCCTTGGCCTCGTACGACGTGAAGAGCCCCTGGTCGAGCGCGCGGGACAGCAGGGTGTTGTCGACGCCGAAGAAGACGTCGCCGCGGGGGTTGCCCTTGGAGAGGATCTCCTGGTTGACCGCCGCGCCCGCGTCGCCGCCGCGCACCACCCGGACCTTGTAGCCGGTCTTCGCGGTGAACCGCTTCAGCACGGACTTCGAGACCTGGAAGGAGTCGTGCGAGACCAGCGTGACGGTCTTCGACCTCGACCCGCCGTCCGCGGAGTCGTCCGAGTCGCCGCAAGCGGCCAGCGTCGAAGCTCCCAGCGCGACGGCGACCGCCGCGACGACGGCGCGACGGCGACCGGTTCTGCCGGTTGAGATGGTGGTGCTCATTGGTGGTGCCTCCCGGAATGCGGGCAGGGCACGACAGCAAGAGGTGATGACCGAACTCCCTACGCCGGTATGACCCGGTTCAGGTTCGAGGGTCTGCGGCAGCCCCGGTTTCCCGGTCCACCGCACTCTCAGCGCTGTGCGCTCCCCTGTCGGAGTTTTCTTTTGTACGAATCTACGATCTCTACGCCACGATAGCAGCGCGCGGCGACCCGCCACAGGTCAGCCCGGCCGGTCCCGACCAGGCACAGTCCGGCTCAGCCCGCTTCCACCGCTTCCACCGCGTCCACTGCCGCTGGCTCCGCCGCCGGCCCCTCGGAAGCCGCCAGCTGCCCGCAGGCGCCGTCGATCTCCTGGCCGCGGGTGTCCCGTACGGTCACGGGCACCCCGTGCAGCTCCAGCGCGCGCACGAACGCCCGCTCGTCCTCCGGGCGGGAGGCGGTCCACTTGGACCCCGGCGTCGGGTTCAGCGGGATCAGGTTGACGTGCACCGGGTGCCCCTTGAGCAGCCGGCCGAGCAGGTCCGCGCGCCACGCCTGGTCGTTGATGTCCTTGATCAGCGCGTACTCGATGGAGATCCGGCGGCCGGACACCTCGGAGTAGTGCCACGCGGCGTCGAGCACCTCGCGCACGTTCCACCGGGTGTTGACCGGCACCAGCGTGTCGCGCAGCTCGTCGTCGGGCGCGTGCAGCGAGACCGCGAGCCGGCACTTGAAGCCCTCGTCCGCGAACCGCAGCATCGCCGGGACCAGCCCGACGGTGGACACGGTGATGCCGCGCTGCGAGAGGCCCAGCCCGTCCGGCTCCGGGTCGGTGAGCCTCCGGATCGCGCCGACGACCCGGTTGTAGTTGGCCAGCGGCTCGCCCATCCCCATGAAGACGATGTTCGAAAGCCGCGCCGGCCCGCCCGGGATCTCGCCGTCACGCAGCGACTTCATCCCGGCCACGATCTGGTGCACGATCTCGCCGGTCGACAGATTCCGGTCGAGACCGGCCTGACCGGTGGCACAGAACGGGCAGTTCATCCCGCAGCCCGCCTGCGACGAGATGCACATCGTGACCCGGTCCGGGTAGCGCATCAGCACGGACTCGACCAGCGTCCCGTCGAACAGCTTCCACAGCGTCTTGCGCGTCAGGTCGTCATCGCAGGACACGTGCTTCAGCACGGTCATCAGCTCGGGCAGCATCCCCGCGGCGAGCTTCTCGCGGGAAGCCGCGGGAATGTCGCTCCAGGTGGCCGGGTCGTCGTCATAGCGCGCGAAGTAGTGCTGCGAGAGCTGCTTGGCGCGGAACGGCTTCTCCCCCAGCTCGGCGACCGCCTCCCGGCGCTCGGCAGGGGTCATGTCGGCGAGGTGCCGCGGGGGCTTCTTGGCCCCACGCGGCACGGCAAAGGTCAGTTCTCCGGGTACAGGCATGGTTCACCCAGTGT
>NZ_JAYMZR010000041.1:10778-58102 GCF_035828615.1 Streptomyces sp. H27-D2
CAGAGGTTCGCGGGGCCCCGCGCTAGTGACGGCGCGGGCCCCCGCTCGGGCCTTCATACGGGCGAAAAGCGCAGGTCAGCCACTACCCACGAAGATGACCAGCAGCAGCCAGACCACCGGCGCGGTGGGCAGCAGCGAGTCGAGCCGGTCCATGATTCCGCCGTGGCCTGGCAGCAGCGAGCCCATGTCCTTGATGCCGAGGTCCCGCTTGATCATGGACTCGCCGAGGTCGCCGAGGGTGGCGCTGACCGCGACCGCGAGGCCGAGCAGCAGCCCCTCCCACCAGGTGCCGTCCTTGATCATGAACTGCATGCACAGCGCGCCGGCCCCCATCGCGAAGGCCACCGCCCCGAACAGCCCTTCGCGGGTCTTGCCCGGGCTGATCCGCGGCGCGAGCTTGTTCTTGCCGAACTTCCAGCCGACGGCGTACGCGCCGGTGTCGCTGACCACGGTCAGCAGCAGGAAGGTGAGCACGCGCTGCGGGCCGTCGTCGGCGGCCAGCAGCATGGCGACGAAGGTCGCCAGGAAGGGCACGTAGAAGGCCGCGAAGACGCCGGCGGTGACATCGCGCAGGTAGTTGTCCGGCGGCTCGGTCATGCGCCATACGAGGACCGCGAGCGCGGTGAGCGCCATGGCGATCCAGGCGCCCTCGGCACCGCGCACATAGCCGGCGATGACCATGCCGGTGCCGCCGACCGCGAGCGGGATCAGCGGAACCCGGATGTCCTTCTTCTCCGCCAGCCGGGAGGTCAGCTCCCACAGTCCGACGACGACGGCGAGCACGATCACGCCGACGAACGCGGCCTTGACGATGAACAGCGTGGCGAAGACGACCACTCCGAGGCCCAGACCGACCCCTATCGCGGAGCCCAGATCCCGTCCCGCCCGCTTCTTCTCACGGGGTTTCGGCGGCTGCGCCTTCGCCGGTTCGTCC
The DNA here is from genome assembly GCF_035828615.1 of Streptomyces sp. H27-D2. NCBI lineage: Bacteria > Bacillati > Actinomycetota > Actinomycetes > Kitasatosporales > Streptomycetaceae > Streptomyces > Streptomyces sp. H27-D2. The sequence continues at coordinate 11,713 of NZ_JAYMZR010000041.1, forward strand.
GGTTCCTGCGCCTGAGGGCCTGCGGGCACCGGCTCCTCCGGGTGGGGCTTGTAGCGAAACGGGGGGCCGCTCGGCCGAGCGGCCCCCCGGTCACGGTCGTCCTGGTCTCCGCCTGCGTCGGGCACGATGGGCATGGGCCGAGTCTGCGCCGCGTAGTCCTCGCCGTGCACAGGACCCGCCGAGACGGGCCCCTGGTCGGGCGGTCCCCATTGGCCGACGCGCGGTGGAGCCCCCCAGGAAGAGTCGTTCATCAGACCTCGAGCAGCTCGGCTTCCTTGTGCTTGAGCAGCTCGTCGACCTGAGCCGCGTACTTGTGGGTGGTGTCGTCGAGCTCCTTCTCCGCGCGGCGGCCCTCGTCCTCGCCCGTCTCGCCGTCCTTGACGAGCTTGTCGAAGGTCTCCTTGGCCTTGCGGCGGATGGCGCGAATCGAGATCTTCGCGTCCTCACCCTTGGTCCGGGCGACCTTGATGTAGTCGCGCCGGCGCTCTTCGGTGAGCTGCGGGAACGACACCCGGATGATGCTGCCGTCGTTCGACGGGTTGACGCCGAGGTCGGAATCGCGGATCGCCTGTTCGATGTTGCGCAGCGCGCTCTTGTCGAACGGGGTGATCACCGCCATCCGCGGCTCCGGCACGGCGAACGACGCGAGTTGGTTGATCGGCGTCAGTGCCCCGTAGTAGTCAGCCACGATCTTGTTGAACATCGCCGGGTGGGCACGACCGGTACGGATCGCGGCGAAGTCCTCCTTCGCGACCACGACGGCCTTCTCCATCTTTTCCTCGGCCTCGAGGAGGATCTCTTCGATCACGGCTTGCTCCCGATCTTGTGAATAAACGCAGACTCGCCCCTGCGCACATCTTCTCCTGCACGGTGTCCGACCGGCAGGCCATTGTCCATCCCCGTACCGAGGTCTTCCCCCGTACGGGAGTTGCCGACTTTATTACTCCGGAGGCGAGGCCCCGGAGCGCCGGCCGGCGCTCCGGGCGGCTCAGTCCCGGGTTCCCTGGTCGCTCACGAGCGTGCCGATCTTCTCACCCTTGACCGCACGCGCGATGTTGCCTTCGGTCAGCAACTCGAAGACGAGGATCGGCAGCTTGTTGTCACGGCACAGTGTGATCGCGGTGGCGTCGGCGACCTTGAGGTCGCGGGTCAGCACCTCGCTGTAGCCGAGCGCGTCGAACCGCACCGCGTCCGGGTTCTTCTTCGGGTCCGAGTCGTAGACCCCGTCCACGCCGTTCTTCCCCATCAGCAGCGCCTCCGCGTCGATCTCCAGAGCGCGCTGAGCGGCGGTCGTGTCCGTCGAGAAGTACGGCATGCCCATGCCCGCGCCGAAGATGACGACGCGGCCCTTCTCCAGGTGCCGTACGGCCCGCAGCGGGATGTACGGCTCCGCGACCTGCCCCATCGTGATGGCGGTCTGGACGCGGGAGTCGATGCCTTCCTTCTCCAGGAAGTCCTGGAGCGCGAGGCAGTTCATGACGGTGCCGAGCATGCCCATGTAGTCGGAGCGCGCCCGGTCCATGCCGCGCTGCTGAAGCTCCGCGCCGCGGAAGAAGTTGCCGCCGCCGATGACGACGGCGATCTGTGCCCCGTCCCGGACCACAGCGGCGATCTCCCGCGCCATTTTGTGCACGACGTCGGGATCGACGCCCAGGCCGCCGCCGCCGGCGAAAGCCTCGCCTGACAGCTTCAGCATGAACCGGTGGCGATTACCACCGTCAGCGCTCTTGTCGGCCTTTTCGGCGCCTTGATTCATTGGAGCTCTCCTCGTGCACATACGAAGACATACGAAGAAGGCCATTGCCGGTGGGTCCTGATCAGATCCCTGTGCGGCAATGGCCTCCTCGTCACATCTGCGGCCGGCCGGTGGACGGCCGGTCGCGTCCGACCCTAGCGGGGTCGTAGGTCAATCGGTGACGTGCTCAGACGCCGACGCGGAAACGGGCGAAGCGCTTGAGCGTGACGCCGGCCTCGTCCAGAACCTTCTTGACCGACTTCTTGCTGTCCTTGGCGAACGCCTGGTCGAGCAGAACGTTCTCCTTGAAGAAGCCGTTCACCCGGCCCTCGACGATCTTGGGGAGCGCGCCCTCGGGCTTGCCCTCCTCGCGCGCGGTCGCCTCGGCGACGCGGCGCTCGTTCTCGACGGTCTCGGCCGAGATGTCCTCGCGGGTGAGGAACTTCGGACCGAACGCGGCGATGTGCTGCGCGATGTCCTTGGCGATCTCGGCGTTCGGCGTGTCCAGCTCGACCAGCACACCGACCTGCGGGGGCAGGTCCGGGCTGGTGCGGTGCATGTACGCGGCGACGAAGCCGTCGGTGAACTGTGCGAAGCGGTCGAGAACGATCTTCTCGCCGAGCGTCGCGTTGGCCTCGTCCACGAACGCCTGGACCGTCTTGCCGGGCTCGATCTCGGACGCGCGCAGCGCATCGATGTCGGCCGGGGCGGTCTTGGCGACGTGGGCGGCGAGGGCGTCGGCGACGACGACGAATTTGTCACCCTTGGCGACGAAGTCGGTCTCGCACTTCAGCTCCAGCAGCACGCCGGCCTGGTTGTCCTCCGCGATGCGGGAGACGACGGCGCCGTTCTCGGCGTTGCGGCTCTCGCGCTTGGCCACGCCCTTCTGGCCCTTGACGCGAAGGATCTCGACGGCCTTGTCGACACTGCCCTCGGCCTCGTCCAGCGCCTTCTTGCAGTCCATCATTCCGGCGCCGGTGAGCTCACGGAGCTTCTTGACGTCAGCGGCGGTGGTGTTCGCCATGATCTGTCAATCTCTTCTCGGAAAGTCGTTGGATGTACGGGTGGACGGCGGGGGCTCCTGCCCCCGCCGTCCACCCGAACGAAAGGGTCGTCAGGCCTTGTCGGCGTCCGCGGCGGGCGCCTCGGCGACAGGGGCCTCGTCGGCCGGAGCGTCGGCGGCGGGGGCCTCGGCCGGAGCCTCAGCGGCCGGAGCCTCGGCGACAGCAGCCTCGGCTGCGGGGGCCTCGTCGGCCTCCTCGGCGTCGGCGACCTTCTCGGTCTCGGCGGAGGTCTGCACGTCACCTTCGGCGGCGGGCTCGTCGGCCTTCTTCTCGCCCTCAAGAAGGTCGCGCTCCCACTCGGCGAGCGGCTCGGCCTTCTCGGCACCCTTCGAACCACCGGTGGCGGCGGCCGAACGGGCGATGAGGCCCTCGGCGACCGCGTCGGCGATCACGCGGGTGAGCAGCGTGACGGAACGGATCGCGTCGTCGTTACCCGGGATCTTGTAGTCGACCTCGTCCGGGTCGCAGTTGGTGTCGAGGATCGCGACGACCGGGATGTGCAGCTTGCGCGCCTCGCCTACGGCGATGTGCTCCTTCTTGGTGTCCACGATCCAGACGGCGCTGGGCACCTTCTGCATCTCGCGGATACCACCGAGGGTCTTCTCCAGCTTGATCTTCTCGCGGGAGAGAACCAGGAGCTCCTTCTTCGTGAGGCCGGACGCGGCCACATCTCCGAAGTCGATGAGCTCGAGCTCCTTCAGGCGCTGCAGGCGCTTGTAGACGGTCGAGAAGTTGGTGAGCATGCCACCCAGCCAGCGCTGGTTGACGTACGGCATCCCGACGCGGGTCGCCTGCTCGGCGATGGCCTCCTGGGCCTGCTTCTTCGTACCGATGAACATGATGGAGCCGCCGTGGGCGACGGTCTCGCGGACGAACTCGTAGGCGCGGTCGATGTACGACAGCGACTGGAGCAGGTCAATGATGTAAATGCCGTTGCGCTCCGTGAAGATGAAACGCTTCATCTTCGGGTTCCAACGACGGGTCTGGTGACCGAAGTGGACGCCGCTTTCCAGCAGCTCCCGCATCGTGACGACGGCCATGGCCGCGCTCCTTGACATCTCGGTTCCACGGCTGCCGGGCGGCTGCCGTGCCTGACACCCCGACGCGCCTGCCACGGAGGACGCTCTCGCGAGAGTCGTTCCGCAGACCGAGGGACGCGGCCACCGTGCTGCCCGAAAGGGACTGATGCGGCAGTGGCGGGGCGTGCGAAGTCGATCCAGTCACCCGGATCGCCACCAGAAGTGTACGGGACCGGTGAAGCCCCAGGCGACACACATCTTTCGGCCACGGCCGGGTGATGGGGTTGTCCACAACCGACGAGTATTCCCCCGATCGCGACCATGATCCCCACGCATGCGCGCACTGCGTCACCGTCGTTCCATGCGTCGACGAGAGCGATTCACACGGCATGCGGCAGGGAGCGCGGCAGCGGTCGCGGTGGTGCTGACGGTGCTGGTGTTCGGGGCGGTCGGGATGACCGGGGTGGCTGGGGTGGTTGGAGTGCTCGGGCCACTGTGGCCGAGCGTTCCGGCGCGGGCTACGGATCTGACGGGGGTGGCTGAGCCGGCAGGACTGTCGGAGTCGGCCGGTCCGTCGGAGTCGGCCGGGCCGTACGTGGCCGTGGGCGACGGGACCGAGGAAGGGCAGCCGGAGGGGGCGGAGGAAGCGGAGAAGGAGGGCCGGGCCGGGATACCGGAGCGGGCCTGGCCCGTGACCGGAGCAGGGGGCCGTCGGCCGGTGATCGCGCGAGGCTGGGAGCCGCCGGCCACCCAATGGGCGGCCGGGCACCGCGGGGTGGACCTGACCGCCCGCGCCGGACAGCCGGTACGGGCCGCCGCCTCGGGGCGGGTGTCGTTCGCGGGGCGGGTCGGGCGCCGCGGGGTGCTGGCGATCGAGCTGTCCGGGACCGGCCGCCCACCGCTGCGCATCACCTACGAGCCGCTGCGGGCCTCCGTACGGAAGGGGGACCGGGTAACGGCCGGGCAGCCGGTCGGCGAGCTGACGGACGGCCCGTTCCACTGCCCGGCGGGCTGCCTGCACTGGGGACTGCTCCGCGCGGAGCGCTACCTGGACCCCTTGTCGCTGCTGCCCCCGGAGTCGCTGGGCGGCGGACCGTCCCGGCTGCTCCCGGTGTTCGGCGTTCCCGAGGGGGCGCCGGCAGGCGCTCCGGCCAGGCCGCCGCCGCGGGCTAGCAGGGCCGGCTGCGGACCCCGGACAGCGCCATCGAGACCGCCGCCTCGATGATCCCGTCCGGGTCCTCCGCCGCGCCGAGCTCAATGCGGCGGACGGCCGCGTCCACGACACCCTGCAACAGCATCGCGACCAGCCTGGGCTGCTCATGGCCGAGGCCGCCGAGCGCCTCGACGACCATGGCGATCAGACCGCCGTGCGCCGCCCGGATCTTCTCCCGGGCTCCGGCGTCCAGCTCCCCCGCCGAGATGGCGACGACGGCGCGGTGCCGCCGGTCGCCGACCAGCGCCAGTTGGCTCCGTACATACGCCTCGATCTTCGCTTCCGGTGTATCGGCCTGCTCCATGGCGTTCTCGACCTCGGTCGCCCAGACCGGGAAGTCCACGGCGCACAGCTCCTCGACGACCGCGGCGCGGGAGCGGAAATACTCATAGACGGAAGAGCGCGCCAGCCCGGTGCGCTCGGCGAGGGCGGGGAAGGTCAGCGCCTCCGTACCGCCCTCGGACAGCAAGGAGCGGGCGGCGTCCAACAGGGCGCCGCGTTGCATGGTCCGGTGCTCGGCCACTGAGGCCGCTCGAATCCTGGGCACCCGTCCACTCTACGGACGGACCGGCCGCGGCGGGACTCCGCACGGCTGCGAACATGGCGGCAGGGACGATTCAGCGACCGGCGTCGGCCAGTTTCGCCCGCAGTTGCAGGACGGACTTGGTGTGGATCTGGCTGACCCTGCTCTCGGTGACGCCCAGCACCTGGCCGATCTCGGCGAGCGTGAGTCCCTCGTAGTAGTAGAGGGTGACCACGGTCTTCTCGCGGTCCGGCAGGGTGTTGATCGCCCGCGCCAGCAGCCGCCGCAGCTCGCGCCCCTCCGCCACCTCGACGGGGTCGTCCGCCGCGGTGTCCTCCAGGGTGTCCATCAGGCTCAGCCGGTCGCCGCCCTCGCCCCCGACGTGCAGCAACTCCTCCAGGGCGACCACATTGGCCAGCGACAACTGGCTGAAAATGGCGTGGAGTTCCTCGACCGCGACGTCCATCTCCGCGGCCACCTCGGCCTCCGAGGGGGTACGGCGCAGCGCCGCCTCCAAAGTGGCGTAGGCGCGCTCGACCGCCCTGGCCTTCTGCCGGACGGAACGCGGAATCCAGTCCAGCGCGCGCAGTTCGTCGATCATCGCGCCGCGGATCCGGGTGATCGCGTACGTCTCGAACTTGATGGCCCGTTCGAGGTCGAACTTCTCGATCGCGTCGATGAGCCCGAAGACCCCCGAGGAGACGAAGTCCGCCTGCTCCACGTTGGGCGGCAGACCGACGCTGACCCGGCCGGCCACGTACTTCACCAGGGGTGAGTAGTGCAGGATCAGCTGCTCGCGCAACCGGCCGTCGCCCGTTGACTTGTACGACCGCCACAGCTCGTCGATCGAGGAGGGCGCGGCTGGGCGCACCGTACCGCGGGCAGCGGGCGGCGCTGCCGTGCGGTCTGACCCGGAGGTGTGCTGGGGCATTGGTCGCCTTGAGCCGTTCTGCCGAAGCGCGGGTGAGGGGGTGGGCCGGAACCCCTGCGAGCGTAGCGTGACTAGAGTATCGCTGTGTGTGAAGGGTTCCTGTTCGGGCGTGCCCCGGCGGGTCCGGCGGGCCTTCTCGCCGGCAGTCCGCGGCCGTCCCCGGCGCCGGTCCCCAGGAGCCGGACGCCGCCGCTCCACGCGGCCGCGCTCCTCACTTTTCCACCGGAACGGCCCAGGTCAGGGACCGCCCCGCCGGGCGTTCGCGGAAGGGCCGGGCGGTGCCGCCAACTGCCAACGCTCGCCGATTCGTTCGACGAAACCCAAGGACTGGAGCTCGTAGAGACGGTTGACGACCTCCTCCGGTCGTGTCCCCGACGCGCGCGCCACGTCACGGCCGGACACTCCTCCCCTGGCGGGCAGCGCCTCCAGAACCCGAGCCGCCGCCGGGTGCAGCAGATCCCGGGCTACCACCGGCCCGCTCCGTTCGGGCGCGAGGTCGCCGATGCTCCCGACCAGTTCGGCGACTTCGTCGGCGTCGGTGACCAGAACCGCCTCACCCCGCAGGAGTTCATGGACCCCGGCCGACAGGCCCGACGTCACAGGCCCCGGCACCCCCATCGTCGACCGGCCGAGCTCGCGGGCGTGGCGCGCGGTCACCAGCGAGCCACTGCGGTACTGCGCCTCGACCACGACCGTGCCCCTGGTCAGCGCGGCGATGACGCGGTTGCGCAGCACGAAGCGACTGCGGGTCGGGTGATCACCCGATGGCAACTCGGATACGACCAGACCCTGTTCGGCGATCCGTCCGATCAACTCGGCGTGACCTCGTGGGTAGGGGCTGTCGACGCCGGAGGCGAGGACGCAGATGGTGGCGCCGCCCGCGGCGAGCGCTCCTCTGTGGGCCGCCGCGTCCACCCCGTACGCCCCGCCGGATACGACCACCCAGCCGCGTTCGGCGAGCCCGGCCCCGAGGGTGGCCGCGACATGCGCGCCGTAGTCGGTGCAGGCCCTGGCGCCCACGACCGCGACCGAGCGCAGCGCCCATATCCGCAGCGAGGGCCGCCCGCGCACCCACAGCCCGATGGGGCGGGCGTCCCCCAGGTCGTCGAGTTGACCCGGCCATTCCCGGTCGCCGGGGCACACGAACCGTGCTCCCGCCTCGGCGGCGCCCGTGAGGTCGGCGCTCGGGTCGAGCCCGGTGGCGCGCAGCCGGTATCCGGCGATCCGTTCGGCGCTCGCCCCGTCCGGTGGCTCCCCCGGCCCGCTCAGCGCTCGCAGCAGCGCCGACGCCCCGCGCTGCCGTAGCCAGCGGCCCACCAGCTCGTCACCCGGCTCGACGATCCTGGTCAGCCCGGCCCGCGCCCAGCGGTCCGCTCCAGGACCGCTCGTGGCTCCGGTCATCGGCGCTCCGGTCATCGGCCGGCTCCCGCCGCGGCGACGGCACCTCTGTTGACGCCGGTGCGCAGTTGCAGGGCCCAGGTGATGTCGTGCTGGTCCGGCCGGTCGTGTCCGGCCAGGTCCGCGACGGTCCAGGCGACCCGCAGCACCCGGTCCAGCCCGCGGGCGGTGAGCTGCCCCCGCTCCATGTCCTGCTCGGCCGCTCGCAGAGCTCCGGGCGCCGGGCACCACCGGGTGCGCAGTTCGTGGCCGGGCACCTCGCTGTTCACGGTCCAGGGCGTGCCCTCGTAGCGGGCGGCGGCCCGCGCTCTGGCCTCCCGGACCCGGGCGGCGACGGTGGCCGTAGATTCCGGCCGCACTCCCCCTCCGGTCAGTTCGGCCCGGCTGACGGCCTCGACCCGGATTCTGAGGTCGACCCGGTCCAGCAGCGGTCCGGAGAGCCTGGCCTGGTAGCGCCGGATCATCGTGACGGTGCATTCGCAGCCCTCCCCCAGCAAGGAGTGCCGGCCGCACGGGCAGGGGTTCGCGGCGAGCAGCAGCAGAAAACGCGCCGGCATCCGCATCATCCCGGCCGAGCGGGCCACCACCACCTGGCCCGACTCCAGCGGCTGCCGCAGGGCGTCCAGCACCCGTCCGCTGAATTCCGGCGCCTCGTCGAGGAAGAGCACGCCGCGGTGGGCCAGTGAGACCGCACCGGGTCTCGGCATGCCGGTGCCACCGCCGATGAGCGAGGCCATCGTCGCCGAGTGGTGCGGGGAGCAGTACGGGGCCTCGTTCACCAGTGGTTGTCCCGGCGGGAGCGTCCCGGCGACCGAGTGCACCGCGGTGACTTCCAGCGCCTCCTTCGGGGTGAGCGGGGGCAGCAGTCCGGGCAGCCGCTCGGCGAGCATCGTTTTGCCCGCACCTGGCGGTCCCTTGAGGAAAAGGTGGTGCCCGCCGGCTGCCGCGATCTCCAGGGCGACGCGGGCGTCCGCCTGCCCCGCGACCTCGGCCAGGTCCGGCTGCCCCACGCCCCCGGCCCCCTTCGGGCCGGGAGTGCCGCCGAGGCACATCCCCGCGCCGGGAAGCTGCAGTCCCGCGAGCATCGGGTCCGGCCGACCCGCTTCGAGCAGTTCCCCTTCGTCCGGGACCGGTTCGTCGGCGAGTACGGCGATGAGCTGGCGCAGGCTTCGCACGCCGAGCACGGACACACCGGGGACGAGGGACGCCTCGGCGACCGTCTGCTCGGGTACGACGACCTGCCGGTAGCCGGCTTCGGCCGCGGCCAGCACCGCGGGCAGCACTCCGCGCACCGGTCGCACCCGGCCGTCGAGCCCCAGCTCTCCGAACAGCATCAGGTCGGCGATCTCGCGCGGGTCGATGCGCTCGGCCGCGCCGAGAACAGCGCAGGCCACAGCCAGATCGAAACCACTTCCACTTTTGGGGACCGACGCAGGGCTGAGCCCGACGGTGAGTTTCTTCTGTGGCCACTCGGCGCCGGAGTTCACGACGGCCGCGCGAACGCGGTCGCGGCTCTCGGTCAGGCTCTTGTCGGGCAGTCCGACGAGCGTGAAGTTGGCGACGCCCGGCTCCAGGTCCGCCTGGACCTCGACCACCACGCCCTCGACTCCGACGAGCGCGACCGAGCAGGTGCGGGCGAAGCCCATCAGAGCACCCCCCGCACATGCTCGACGCGTGCGGCGCCGCGGGCCGGGACGAGGACGCCGACGAGGTCGATCCGTACCCCGCCCGAAGGAGCGGCGCCGTGCTCCGCGAGCCAGTACTCCGCGAGTCTGCGCAGCCGGGCCGCCTTGCGCGGTGTGATGGCCGCCATCGGATGTTCGTATCCACCGGTTCTGCGGGTCTTGACCTCGCAGACGACCAGTGCGTCCCGGTCCCGCGCCACGATGTCGATCTCGCCGGCCCGGCACCGCCAGTTCCGTTCCACGACGGTCATCCCGGCGGCGGCGAGCCGTCGCGTCGCCAGATCCTCGCCGTAGCGGCCGAGTGCTCCTCGCCCGTTCATCGGCACCACCTCCGGAACCGACTGTGACGGCTCCGGAGGAATTCAGTGGATCTTGAGGAAAACGGTGGATAACTTCCGCCCGCCGACTCGCCCTACCCACCCATTGTGGATAACTCGGTCGCTCGTACGAGTGCGACCAGGAGTGGGGACGGCGCGAAGGCGGCGCGAGGAGGGAGCAACCGGGGCGCACGGCCGACAACCGCCCGGCGGACGTCTCGCGGACGCCCGGTGCGATCACATAACGCCCGGTGCGGTCAGGTGCTGAACCCCGTCTCGCCCGACGCCAGATCGAGGTCGTTCTTGCTGAGCTCCTCGATATTCACGTCCTTGAATGTCAGGACCCGCACTTGCTTCACGAAGCGAGCGGGCCGGTACATGTCCCACACCCAGGCATCCGCCATGGACACCTCGAAGAACACCTCACCCTGGACGGAGTGCACCTGCATCTCATAGTCGTTGGTGAGGTAAAAACGCCGCTCGGTCTCGATCACGTATTTGAACAGACCGACGACATCGCGGTACTCCCGGTAGAGCTTCAGCTCCATCTCGGTCTCGTACTTCTCGAGGTCCTCGGCGCTCATGGCATGTTCCCCTTCAGCCGTGCGTCCCCCCATTGTGCGTCAGACGCGCTCAGTCTCCAGGAGCACTGGCGAACCCGGGGGACCGTCGTCGAGCAGCGTGCGCAGCAACTCGGCGAGCCTGGTCGGATACACCGTCTCATGCGACGCGGACAGTTCAGCGGAAGTCCACCACCGCAGCCCCGCGACACTGCGCCGCTCCAGCTCGGTGTGGCCGGTGGTGCTGGTGCCGGTACGGGTGGTGCGGCCGAGGAAGTAGGACTCGTCCTGGTCCCAGCGCCGGCCGTCGAAGGGGAAGGAACAGGTCCGCCGCCAGAGCTCGGGCCCCAGCTCCGCGTCTGTGATCCCGGTCTCCTCCGCGAGCTCCCGGCGCGCCGCCTCCAGCAGGCTCTCCCCGGCTTCGACCCCGCCGCCGGGCGTGAACCACCACCGGCTGGCCGGGTCGTCCGGTTCGAAGCCGTGCATCAGCAGGATGCGGTCGTCGGGGTCCAGCAGGACCACCCGCGCGACCCTGCGAAGCTCCTCAGCCACCGGCCGCTCCCCTTTCCCGCACCGGGCTGCCGTCCTGGGCCCGGCCGCCGCCCCGCCCCGCGCCTCGTCGCCCCGCGCGCCGTCGCGCGATCGGCCCGTAGGCAGCGCCGCCGAGGATCAGCAGCGCACCCAGCACGACCGATACGAAGATCAGCCGCAGCGGTCCCGGTTGCGAGACCCCGCCTGGCAGCGACTCGAAGGACGCCGGGCGGTCGGTCAGCCCGAAGTTGCCCAGCGGCCATGCGATGGCGTCCACGCGCGCGTTCACCGAGCCACGCGGCACCGAGCCCTTGTCCCCGTCGGCGAGGTGCACCCGGGAGTCCTGCGAGGTGTCCCGGTGGTCGCCCAGCAGAAAGAGCTGGTCCCCGGGCACGGTCGCCTTGAAGCCCGTCGGCGAGGCCGGTCCCTTGGCCCGCAGATACGGTTCCTCGACCGGATCGCCATTGACCGTCAGCCGGCCGTCCTGATCGCAGCAGGTGACCTTGTCGCCGCCGACCCCGACGACCCGCTTGACCATCGGCACGTCGCCCCACACCGCGTCGGTGAAGACCACGACGTCGCCGCGCCGCACCTCGGCACCGTCTATTCGCTGCGCGAGCACCCGGTCCCCGGCGCCCACGGTCGGCGCCATCGAGTCGGTCGGCACGGTGTACGGCTGGTACAGCACCGCGCCCCATACGAAACCGCCCAGGAAAAGCACACAGCCGACGGCCACGGCCAGCCCGGACAATCTGTCGCCCAGCCGGCCGTGGCCGTCGTCGGTACGTCCCGCTCCGCTCATCCCAGCGCTCCCGCTCCGCGTAGAAGATCACGTTCCATATGCCTCTGCGGCATGCGAACGCACCCTACCCGGCGGTACGGACGGGGGTCAGCTGTCCTGCCGCGCCTTGTCGATCAGCGACGCGCCGTCGGTCGACCGCGCTTTGTCGGTCAGCCGACGCCTGCGCCACAGCACCAGCGGCACCGCGCCCACGAACCCGAGCGCTGCCGGACCAGCGGCGGCCGCGGCGTTCAGCCCCGGCTGCTCGAAGGTGTCCGGCACCGGGAGGGTGCCCCAGCGGTTGATCGGCCAGGCCTTGACGAACGCCCGTCCGACGACCTCGTCCACCGAGACCGTGCCGTTGCCAGGAAGCTCCTGGTGGTAGCGCGAGTCCAGCGAGTTCTGCCGGTGGTCGCCCATCACCCAGATACGGCCCTCGGGAACCTTGATCGGCCCGAACGCCCGGTCACCGCAAGCGGTGTTGCCGGGGAAGAGGTACGGCTCGTCGAGCGCCTTGCCGTTGACCTTCACCGGACCGGTGTTCTTGCACTCCACCGTGTCGCCGCCGACCGCGATGACCCGCTTGATCAGGTCCTTCTCCTCGGCCGACGGCATCAGCCCGATGAAGCTGAGCGCCTTTTGAATACCGGATGCGATCGCGCCGGAGTCGGCGGTGTCGGTCTCGCCGAGCCAGCCGCCCGGGTCGTGGAACACCACGACCTCGCCCCGCTCCGGCTCCGAGCCGAACCACGGGGTCAGTTTGTCCACCAGCACCCGGTCGCCCCGCTGCAGGGTGTCCTGCATCGAGTCGGACGGGATCGAGAACGCCTGTACGAGGAAGGTTTTGATGAGCAACGCCAGGACGAGCGCGATCCCGATGAGGATCGGCAGCTCCTTCCAGAAGGAGCGCGGCTTCTTGCCTGTCACGCGGGTGCTGCCTTCCTCCGCCTCAGAGGGGCCTTCGATTCCCTCGGGCTCTTCCGGGCCATCCGTTTCGGACCGCGCGTCGACCGCCACGTCCCCCACATCCACTCCTCATTCCACGCCACCGCCTGACCGAGACCCGGTACAGGCCCACCACTCCCATAACGAGCGGGAGTTCCGCAGGGGTCGGAAGCGGGATCGTTCCTTGTGTTTCTTGGGAAAACTCTTGCGAAGGCTTGGCTCGGGACACCGCGCCGGCCGGGCTTCCCGCGGCCGCGTCCGGCACCGAGGCGAACGTCTCCGGCTCCTCCAGGCGCCGCCAGTGCCCGAACGGCCAGGCGATCACCACAGCCCGGCCCACCACCATGTCCTCCGAGATCGTCCCACGGTACGGCTCATCCAGGTGGTAACGCGAGTCGGCCGAGTTGGACCGATGATCACCCATCACGAAGATCCGTCCGCTGGGCACCTTCACGGTGAACTTCAGCTTCGAGGGCGGGTTTCCCGGGTTGACGTACGGCTCCGTCAGCGGAACGCCGTTGACGGTGATCCTGCCGCCCTTGTCGCAGCACTTCACCGTGTCGCCGCCGACCCCGATCACCCGCTTGATGAGGTCCTGCTCGTCCGCCGAGGGCAGCAGTCCGATGAAGGTCATGAGCTCCTTGACCTGCTTGACCACCACCGGGTCGGACCCGAGCGTGCTCTTCTCGTCGTCGAGCCAGCCGCCCGGATCCTTGAAGACCACCACGTCGCCGCGCTGCGGCTCGGAGCCGAACCAGGGCGTCAGCTTGTCGACCAGCACCCGGTCGCCGATCCTGATCGTCTGCTCCATCGAGCCGGACGGGATCACGAACGCCTGTACCAGAAAGGTCTTCAGCACCAGCGCGATCAGCAGCGCCACGCCTATGAGGATCGGCACTTCCTTCATCGCGGAACGACGACGCCGACGCTTGACCCGGCGGGCGACGCGGCGACGCTCGGCCCGCCCGCCGCGCAGCCGCCCCGCGCTCGGCTCGTCCACCGCGACCGGCGACCGACCCCGGCTACCCACGGGAGCCCACCGGGTCGGGTTCGAACAGATGGGGTTCGGACGTGTCGGGGACGCGGCCGAAGCCGGCGGGGCGCTCCAGCGAGGTCCAGTGGCCGAACGGCCAGCCGATCCAGTCGGCCCGCCCGATGACCCGCTCCACCGGGACCATGCCGCCGCCCGGCTCGCCGAGGTGGTCGCGGGAGTCGCTGGAGTCGGAGCGGTGATCGCCCATCATCCACAGGGTGCCCTGCGGCACCACGATGTCGAAGGGCACCGCGGACGGAGCGTCCCCGGGGTGGAGGTAGTCCTCCCGCACCGGCCGGCCGTTCACCTTGACCCGCCCCCGCTTGTCGCAGCAGGTGACCCGGTCACCGCCGACTCCGATCACACGCTTGATGTAGTCGGTCTCGGCCGGCTCCGCCAGGCCGACGGCGGCAGCGCCCGCACGCAGCAGGCCGGTCACCGGATTGCCGGCCGGCCCGGCCTGGACGAAGGAGTCGGTCCCGTCGAAGACGACCACGTCCCCACGCCGGGGCCGCCCGCCGAAGTCGTACGCCAGTTTGTTCACCAGGACCCGGTCTCCCACCCGCAGGGTGTTCTCCATCGATCCGCTCGGGATCAGGAACGGTTGCACCACGAAGGCGCTGACCAGCAACATGGCCGCCACGCTCGCCCCCGCGAGCAGCCCGGTCCGCCGCCAGGAGCCGGCCGGCGGAAAACGCACGAAGCGCGACCACTGTCCCGGTCCCTGGTCGGGGACGGGAGAGCGGTCGCGCTCCGAAGGTCGTGCATCGGTGTCCATCGAACCCAGAGCCTATCCGGCCGGGAGTGGACTGCCGCAGTTAGCTCAGTTGTCGCGCTTCTCCTTGATCTTCGCCTTCTTGCCGCGAAGCTCACGAAGGAAGTACAGCTTGGCGCGGCGGACGTCACCGCGGGTCACGACCTCGATCTTCTCGACGATCGGGGTGTGCACCGGGAAAGTGCGCTCGACACCGACGCTGAAGCTGACCTTGCGGACGGAGAAGGTCTCCCGCACGCCGGCGCCCTGGCGGCGGATGACAACGCCCTTGAACTGCTGCACACGAGAGCGGCTGCCCTCGACGACCCGGACGTGCACGTTGACCGTGTCGCCGGGGCGGAACGCCGGAATGTCGGTGCGCATCGACTCATTGTCGACGTTGTCAAGAAGGTTCATACCGTCTGCTTTCTTCGCTGACGCCACAGGTCATCAGCGGAATATCGTGATGAGGTCTCAGGATGCCACTGCGTCGGGTGAACGACGTTCCCCCTGTGGCAGGGGCGCTCGCCGCACGTAGGGCAGCGGCCTATTCTTCCACGGCGGGTACCGAGCGCCCAAATCGGCCGTCCGGCAGCTCCTCCCAGCCCAGTGCGGCCAGGATTGCGCGGTCGTGCTTGTCCAGCGCGGCCGGATCGCAGCGCTCGATCAGGTCCGGCCGATTGTCCGTCGTACGCCGGAACGCCTCGTCCCTGCGCCAGCGCGCGACCTTGCCATGGTGACCGCTGATCAGCACATCGGGAATGCCACGCTCGCGCCACTGCGGGGGCTTCGTGTAGACGGGCCCCTCCAGCAGATCCGCCATCGGGCCGGGCGCGAAGGAGTCGTCCCGGTGCGACTCCGCGTTGCCGAGCACGCCGGGCAGCAGCCGGGCCACCGCTTCGGTGATCACCAGCACCGCGGCCTCGCCGCCGGCCAGCACGTAGTCGCCGATCGAGACCTCGTGCACGGCGTCCTCGCCCAGCCGGTCGGCGTACTCGTCGATGACCCGGCGGTCGATGCCCTCGTAGCGCGCCGGCGCGAAGACCAGCCAGGGGCGCTCGGACAACTCGACCGCGAGCTGCTGGGTGAAGGGACGGCCGCTGGGGGTCGGGACCACCAGCGTCGGCTTCGACCCGTCCGTACCGGACTCGATGACCGAATCCAGCGCCTCACCCCAGGGCTCGGGCTTCATGACCATGCCCGGGCCGCCGCCGTACGGGCTGTCGTCCACCGTGTTGTGCCGGTCGTGCGTCCACTCGCGCAGGTCGTGCACGCGTACGTCGAGCTGACCGCGGGCGCGCGCCTTGCCGACCAGCGAGACGTTCAGCGGTTCCAGGTACTCGGGGAAGATCGTTACGACGTCGAGCCGCATTACGCGTCTTTCTCCGGAGCGGCGGGCCGCACCGGGGCGTCGGCCTTCTGCGGCTCGTCGCTGTTCTCCGGCTCGGCGCTGTGCTCCGGCCCGGCGGCCTTCTCCGAGCTGTCGGCCTTCGGCGACTCGTCAGCCTCTTCGGCGTCCCGCGCGCTGGCGACCTCGGCTTCGCTCTCGTCGATCAGGCCCGGCGGCGGGTCGATGACCGCCCGCTGCTCCTCCAGGTCGATCTCCGGCACGATCTCGGAGACGAAGGGGATCATCACTTCGCTGCCGTCGGGCCGCTTGACGATCAGCAGGTCGTGGTACGGCAGGTGCGAGACCTCGGCGATCCGGCCGACCTCGACACCGTCGACCGTCACCACGTCGAGGTCGATCAGCTGGTGGTCGTAGAACTCCTCGGGGTCGTCCGGGACGTCCTCCGGGTCGACCTCCGCGATGAGGAGCGTGTTCCGCAGCGCCTCGGCGCCCGACCGGTCCTTCACGCCCTCGAAGCGCAACATCAGCCGGCCGCTGTGCACCCGGCCGGTCTCGATGGTCAGCGGCCCGGTCGAGGCCGGTTCCGTGGCCAGTACGGCGCCCGGCCCGAGCCGCAGTTCCGGCTCATCCGTACGTACCTCGACCGATACCTCGCCCTTGATGCCGTGGGCGCGGCCGATCCTCGCGACTACCAGCTGCACTGCTTGCTCTCCTGCTCTCGTGCTGCTCCGGACGAACGGGAACGGGCCGGGGACGGCTCGCGCCGTACCCCGGCCCGTGCCGGTGCTCTATCGCTTCTCAGCGGGCCTGATCCACGTCGACGAGGTCGACTCGGATACCGCGGCCGCCGATGGCGCCCACGACGGTACGCAAGGCGCGTGCGGTGCGGCCGTTGCGGCCGATCACCTTACCGAGGTCGTCGGGGTGAACCCGGACCTCCAGTACACGCCCGCGGCGCAGAGTTCGCGAAGCGACCTCTACGTCGTCGGGGTTGTCGACAATGCCCTTCACCAGATGCTCGAGGGCCTCCTCGAGCATCCTCAGGCCTCGGTCGGCTCGGCGGACTCAGCTGCCGGGGCTGCCTCGTCCACCTTCTTCTCGCTCTTCTTCGCCTTGGGGGTGATTGCCTCACCCTTCGGCTCGTTGCCGGAGTCCTTGGCCGCGGCCTCGAAGAGGACCCGCTTGTCGGTCTTGGGCTCGGCAACGCGCACGGGGGGCGGGGCCGGCAGACCCTTGTACTTCTGCCAGTCACCGGTGACCTTGAGGATGGCCAGGACCGGCTCGGTCGGCTGTGCGCCGACACTCAGCCAGTACTGAGCACGCTCAGTGTCGACCTCGATGCGCGAAGGGTTCTGTACCGGGTGGTACAGGCCGATCTCCTCGATGGCCCGGCCGTCGCGGCGGGTACGGGAGTCGGCGATGACGATGCGGTAGTGAGGCGAACGGATCTTGCCCAGACGCTTCAGCTTGATCTTGACTGCCACGGGAGTGGTGTCTCCTGGTCTATGACGTGATTGAGCACTGCGAATTCCACGTGGGGTTGTGGAGCCGAGTGCTCGATGGACGCGCCAGCCGAGGGAGAGAGGGGCCCGTGACGGCTGTCGAGTGCTCAGCGATCCATTCTGCCACACCGCACCGGGGGTGCCGCACGTCAGGGGATGGATCGGGCGCTGGGGCCAGGTGGCGCTTCAGGCGATGGCGACCACCTCGGGGATCCGGAACGGCTTGCCACAACCACCGCACACGATGGGCGCCTGCGCGAGAACGGACGGGACGACCCGGACATTACGTCCGCAATCGCACACCGCCTTCACTCGGACCCCGCCGCCGGACGAGCCGTGCCGTGCGGCAGGCCCCCGGAAGCTGCGGGCCGTATCGGCCGTCGTCGCCGCGGTGTGCGCCTTGAGTGCGCGCTGCAGTCGCTCGATGGTCGGCCGATAGCGCTTTCTGGCCTCGGGATTGAGCGTGACGAGCGAGAAGCCACTGCTGGGATGCGGCTCCTCGGCATGGTCCAGCCCCAACTCCTCGGCGATCGCCAGGAATCTGCGGTTGTGGTAGCGGCCGGCGCGCGAGGTGTCACGGACGCCGCGGGAAGCGGCGATTCCATGGACGGCCTCGTGCAACAGCCGTTCGAAGGAGAGCTCGGCGCCACAGGCGGACGAGGACTCTCCGATAAGCGATTCGGGCGCGGCAAGATCCGGCAGCTCGGGGTGGTGCCGTTGAATGTCGGCCCACGCCTGTGCCAGTTCTGCGGCGAGAACAGGTGGTGTCGTGCTCACGTCGTGATAACGAGCCGGAGTGGCCAGGTGTTCCGATAACGGGCCATCCCAAATAATTTGCACGTACCAGTCAGTTCGTACTGATGCATCCCGACGAGGGGCGGGTGCGCAGATCTGTGGAGGAGCCAGGCACGCCGTACCAAGCCGGTCCGTACCCCCGCGTACGCCCCCACGGCCGGAAAACCTCATCCCGCCGCCGGACGGACGTCTGCCGCCGCCCTGAGCGCGGCCTCAGTAGGCGCGGGCGACGACCGCGACGGTACCCGGAGCGTCGTCCGAGCTGGGGACGGAACCGTCCTCGGCGATCAGGCAGCGCACCGTCACGGCCTGCTTGGCCAGCTCGGCCTCGCCCTCCGGGCCCAGATCCGCCCACGGAACCCGCGCCCAGCCGCCGCCGGCCGCCGCCTCCGCGGCCTCCGCGACGGTCCGTACGTCCGAAGTGCGGGACTCACGGCGCTCACGGGACTCCGTCAGCAACTGCGCCTGGTCCTCTTCGAGGATTCCGGGCAGCAGCGCGGCCAGTTCGTCGACGCGCACCGGCTCCTTGCCGCCGGGAATCCGGCGGGCCAGCATCGCGGTGCCGTTCTCCAGGTCGCGCGGTCCGACCTCGACGCGGACCGGGACGCCCTTGAGTTCCCAGTCGACCGCCCGGCGGCCGAAGGGGGTGTCGATCCGGTCGTCGACCTGCACCCGGATGCCGGCGGCCTTGAGTGCGGCGCCGATCTCACGGACCTTGGCGACCGCCTCGTCGCCCTTGATGGCCAGCACGACGACCTGGACGGCGGCCAGCCGCGGCGGGACCCGCAGTCCGCTGTCGTCGCCGTGCGACATGATCAGGCCGCCGACCATCCGGGTGGAGACACCCCAGGAGGTCTGCCAGACCAACTCCTGCTTGCCCTCCTTGGAGAGGTAGCTGGTGTTGAACGCCTTGGCGAAGTTCTGACCGAGTTCGTGGCTCGTCCCCAGTTGCAGCGCCTTGCCGTCGCGCATCATGCCCTCCAGGGTGAGGGTGTTGATGGCGCCCGCGAAGCGCTCTTTAGGGGTCTTACGGCCCAGCAGTACGTCGATGCCCAGGACGTTCACCAGGAAGTCGGCGTACACGTCCTGGTGGATGCGGGCCGCGTACGCCCGCGCGTCCTCACGGGTGGCGTGCGCCGTGTGCCCCTCCTGCCAGAGGAACTCGCTGGTGCGCAGGAAAACGCGCGGACGCATCTCCCAGCGCACCACGTTCGCCCACTGGTTGATCAGCAGCGGCAGGTCGCGGTAGCTCTGCACCCACTTGGAGAAGTACTCGTTGACGATCGACTCGGACGTGGGACGGATCACGACCGGCTCGTCGAGCTCCTTGCCGCCGCCGTGCGTGACGACCGCGAGCTCAGGGGCGAAGCCCTCCACGTGCTCGGCTTCCCTCGTCAGGTACGACTGCGGGATCAGCAGCGGGAAGTACGCGTTCTGGGCGCCGGCGTCCTTGATCCGGGCGTCCATCTCCTGCTGCATCCGCTCCCAGAGCCCGTACCCGTACGGACGGATGACCATCGTGCCGCGCACCGGACCGTTGTCGGCCAGCTCGGCTTTGTTGATCAAGTCCTGGTACCAGCGGGGGAAGTCGTCCGCCTGGGGAGTGAGAACGGGAGCCTTTGCCATGGCGCAGATGGTACGGCGGGGGCGCGTGCAACTGTGAATCGCCCCGCTCCTGATCAGCGCGCGAGTCCGAAAACAGGGGCGCACGAAGGGGGCACACAAGCATCCCCGCGCAACCCCTGGACTCGGGGACGGATGGGGAGTTCCCTGGCATACGGGGGCGGAGTACGAAGCGAACACGGGGGCGTTCGACCGGTACACAACACCGGCGCACAACACCGGTGATCAGCAACAGGCTTTTGGCTGATTGGGGCGCTTCAATGACACGTACGCTCGTAAGGCAGCACCCATCGCGCCTGGCATCCCCTCCTGCTCCCGCCGACGCGTGCACGCGCGCCCGTGACTGGTCCGAGATCCAGGAACGGATGCTGGTGCCGCTCTACGAAGCGGTGTACGAACGGCTGGAGGTAGGTCCCACGACCCGGCTGCTCGGGCTGGGCTGCGGCTCCGGCCTCGCACTGCTCATGGCAGCCAACCGGGGCGCGTCGGTCGCCGGGGTGGAACACGACGAGCACCGCCTCGACCTCGCGCGCGAGCGACTCGTATCTCCGCCGCCCTCGGCGGAGGGCGCGAAGGGAGCGCGGGGCGCGTCCAAGGACGCCGCCCGGTTGCTCGCCGATGGCCCCGACGACCCCGGGGACGGGCCGGACGGCCTCGGAACGGCCTTCGACCTGGTGACGGTATTCGACCCGCTCGGCTGCCCGGCGAGCGGACCCGACGAGCTGCCGGACTCACTGGCGCTCGCGGTCCGCCTCGTGAAGCGCGGCAGTCCGATCGTGCTGGCCGACTGGGGTCCGCCCGAGCGCTGCTCGACGGCGTCGGTGCTGCGCGGGGTCGCGCGGCTGCCGGAACCGCTGCGCCACTCGGCCACCGCTTCCACCATTGCCACCTCTTCCCACGCTTCCGATGCCTCCGATCCGTCCGAAGACTCGGCCGGGGACGAGCCCGCGCCGCCCGGGGGCTGGCAGCCCAGTCGCCGGGATCACCTTGAGGACCTGGCCCTGCGCGCCGGGTTGCGGCCGGACGGTTCGGGCCGGGTGGCCTGCCCGTTCGGATACGCGGACATGGGCAGCGCGGTGCGCGGTCTGCTGTCGACGGGGCTGTTCGACATCGCCGTGGAGGCGACCGACCAGGAACAGGTGGAGAAGGAACTGGAAGAGGCCCTGCACCCGCACCTGCGGGAGGACGGGACCGTGTGGATGGCGAACATCTTCCGGTATCTGATCGCTCGCGCCTGATCCGGCACTCTGATCCGGCTGATCCGGCTGATCCGGCTGATCCGGCGCTTGACCTCCTTACGTTGGTGGTGGGTTGAGTCCGGTCACTCGTAGGATCGGGAGGCCTTGTATCGGGGTATCGGGTGGCCTCGTACCGGGTTTCGCACCTGAAGCAGGCGGGGGCGCGGTGACGCGTGCCGAGGCGCGCCGGCGTCGCCGGGCCCCCGGATCTTCGGGACCTCTTGTTCCGGTGTTCCGGATGCCTCTTGTCAATATCCAGAATCCTGGTTATTGTCTGGTGTGTGAACGGTATCGACGAGCGGTTCCTGACCCGCAACGGACTGGCTGCCCGGCAGCTCGCGGTCCTGCTGCTCAACCACGAGGTCGACGCCCGCCTCCCCCGCCTGCGCGACTTCGCCGAAGAGCTCGGAGTCGGCAACGGCACGGTGCAGGCCGCCTTCCAGATGCTGGAGGAGTCCGGCGCCATCGACACCGTGGCCCGTGGACACCTCGGTACGTTTCTGACCCGCGCGGAACGCGCCATACTTTGGCAGCTTTCCGGCCTCGGCACCCTGCTCGCCGCCATGCCGCTGCCCTACTCCCGGCGGCACGAGGGCCTGGCGACCGGGCTCCGCGCGGCCTTCGAGCAGGCCGGCGCCCCCTTCGCGATCACTTTCATGCGCGGCGCCGCCGCCCGTACGGACGCGCTGGTCGAGGGCAAGGTCGACCTCGTCGTACTGTCCCGCTTCGCCGCCGACCGACTGCTGGAGGAGCGCCCCGTGGAGCTGGTCGCGGACCTCGGCCCGGCCACCTACGTCGGAGCCCACGGGCTACTGCTGCGCCACGGCGCCTCACTGGACACCCCAGGCCTGCGGGTCGCCGTCGACCACACCTCGGAGGACCAGCGGATGCTGGCCGAGCGGGCGTTCGCCGGGCGGGCGGACGTCGAGTGGGTCGAGGCCTCGTACATGCAGCTGCGCGACCTGTTCGCGCGCGGCGATGTGGACGCCACCGTCTGGAACCTCGACGAGATACAGGACCGGCTGGGCGCGGAGGTCGACGCGCTGCCGCTCGGCGACGAGGTCACCCGGGGCCTGTCCCTGCGCAACTCCAGCGCCGCGATCATCGGACGGTCCGAGGGGACCAAGGCGCTGAGCGCGGTGCGCGAAACGCTCGACCTGTCCGTGATCACGGCCTTGCAGACCGAAGTCCTGCGCGGTGAACGCCTGCCCTCGTACTGACCGCCGACCTCACCGGCACCGCCCCAGCCCCTGATTCGCAGTCCCCGAAACGACGTTCCGGAATCCGCCGGCAACCCGGGCCTTAAGGCCCTCGTCAATATCCAAAATCCTGGTTACTGTTGGCTTCGAGAAAGGATGCGCCGTGGAAGAGAAATTGGCCCTACGGATCCAGCTGTTCCGCGAGAGCGGGCAGGTGCGGCCCCCTGTCGCCGACTTCGTCGCCGCCGAGTTGCGCTCGCTGTCCGACGAAGGGCGCGCGGTCACCGAGGACACCGCCGGGATGCTCACCAGCCATCTGATGATGGCGCTCACCCGGCTGCTGGACGGCCAGCCGATCGAGGAGTTCGTCACCGACGACCAGGTCGCCGCGGAGCTCGCCGGACACCCCGAGGCGCTCGCGCGCGCCCGCACCGTGGCGGCGCGGGCCGAACGGGACCTCGGCGCGGCGCTTCCCGAGTCAGAGATCAACTTTCTGGCGATGCATCTGGCCGTGCTCGCCCAGCGGCCCACCGCCTTCTGACACCTTCCGCACTTCCCCCTTCATGTATGGAAAGGCCCACCTCATGACGAAGATCCTCACTGGCGGCGTCGGCAAGGTCGAAGTGACCGACACCATCAAGAAGTTGGCCCTGGACGGGGTCGAGGTCACGCTCTCCAGCGACATGGACGCGGCGATGAAACTGCGCGCCGGACAGGCCGACTACTACCTCGGCACCTGCCACACCGGCGCCGGCGCCTCGCTCGGTGTCCTCGTCGGCCTGATGGGCCAGGCCGCCTGCCACACCTTCGGCCGCTCCGTACCCACCGAGGGCGCGGTGACCGCGCTGCTCGCCGAAGGCAAGAAGGTCTTCGGTTTCAGCATGGACCAGATCGACGTCATCGCGCCGCTGATGGCCCGCGCCATCGCCGCGCACGCCGCCTGATCCGGCCCCCCTTTCGAATACCAGGGCACAAAGGAGCAGCCCCGTGAGCACCGATCTCGCCGCGGCGGGCGCACGTCTGGACTTCACACTGGCGCAGCAGTTGACCGTCATAGCCCTGTGCGCGCTGACCGCCTTCATCTCGCACATGGCCCTCGCCGTCTTCAATGACGGTGTGCGTCCCTTCATGCTCGACTTCATCCAGGGGCGTACGACTCGCACCGCCACCACCGCGGTGTCCTTCGGACTGTCCGCCGGTTTCATCTTCGGTCTCGGCGCGCCGATGGCGCTGGCCTCCGGCGTGCTCAATCCGTGGCTCGTCTTCCTGCCCACCGATATCCTCGGCATCCTGGCTCCCAAGAGATGGCTCGCGCCGATTCTCGGCGGCGCCTGGGGCGCGGTGGTCGTCTTCGGGCTCAACGGGGCCAACGACCTCGCGCACGACCTGCCGGTGGACTTCCTCACCGCGATGCAGGCGATGTCGACGCCGATCCTGTTCCTCTTCACGCTCTTTCCGGTGCTCGCCATCACCAAGCAGTTCGGGCGGCTGCGCGGCGGTATCGCCGGCGTGGTCGAGCTCGCGCTCGTCATCCTGACCATGAAGTTGTGGCCGAATATGTTCGCCGGTGCGCTGGCCATGGCGGTCGGTGTGCTGATGCTCATCGGTTTCGCGATAGTCAAGGACCTCAAGCAGCGCCGGTCGGACACGGCGGAGCGGGTGCGAGCGGCGCGGCCGGTCGAGGACCCGGCGGCGGACGAGGACCCGATGGTGTCGTTGTTCAGCGCGAGCGCGGCCCGGCTGCGCAGATATCTGCCGCTGTTCATGGTGCTCGGCGCCGGTGTCTGCGTGCTCTCCCAAATGCACATATTCGGCGGTGGCGAGGCGACCAGCTTCCTGATCGCCAAGGGGCAGTACGCGGAAGCCGCGCAGGTCGACTTCTACCGCGTCTTCGGCTTCATCCCGCTGATCGCCACCACCGCGCTGGCCTCCGGGGCGTACGGCATCGCCGGCTTCACCCTCGTCTACCCCATCGGCTACCTGATGCCGAACCCATGGGTCGCCGCTCTCGTCGGCGCCGCCGTCTTCGCGTTCGAAGTCCTGGCGCTGTCCTACATCGGCAAGGTGCTCGGCAAGCTGCCGTCGGTGCGGGACTCGTCGGAGCATCTGCGAAACGCCATCAGCGAGTCGCTGCGGCTCGCGATCCTCTTCGGTTCACTGATGGCCGCCAACGCCATGGGCGGCGGTCTCGGCATCCTCATCGTGGGCGGGCTGTACCTGCTCAACGAGGCGATGGGGCGCGTCGTGGTCCGGATGGCGGCGGCGCCCGCCGCGGTGATCGTCGGAGGCGTCCTGCTCAACATCTTGTACTGGCTGGACCTGTTCACCCCCGTCAAGGGCTGATCCGGTACGGACCGCCGGGAAGGCAGCACCATGCACCACATCCAGATCGTCAACATTCAGACCGTCAACGGGCCGCTCCGCGCCGCGGACGTCCGGGGGCCCGCCCTCGCCCATGAACACCTGGCTCTCGACCTCAGCCGGGACACCGACCGCGAGGCCGTGCTGCGCGCCGACGAGCACGGCAGTGCCGTGGCCGCCGAACTGACCTCGCTCCGTGAGGAGTTCGGGCTCTCCCTCGTCGTCGAGCTGACCTGTCGCGGGATGGGCCGCGACCCGCGCGCGCTGGCTCGGCTCTCCGAGCGGTCGGGCGTCGCGGTGGTCGCGGCGACCGGCTGGTACTACGAGCCGTTCCACCCGGACGAAGTGGGCGACGCCGATGTCGCCGTACTCACCCGAACGTTGCTGCGGGAGATCGCGGACGGCCTCGACGGCACCGCGATCCGGCCCGGCGTCATCGGCGAGGTCGGCAGCCACGGCGAGCGGCCCAGCGAGCCGGAGACCCGCACCCTGCTCGCCTCGGCGCACGCCGCACTGGCCTCGGGGCTGTCCGTGGCCACCCACGCCCAACTCGGCGCGGGCGGCCCGGCTCAGCTCGAACTGCTCACCGGCGCAGGACTGCCCGCGCACCGCGTGAGCATCGGGCACCAGGACCTTCTCGACGACTCCGCCGTGCACCGCGAACTGGCCGCCGCGGGCGCGTACGTCGCCTTCGACACGGTCGGCAAGGAGAGCTACCAGAGCGACGACACCCGGCTGCGGCTGCTGCTCGCGCTGCTGGAGGCGGGGCACGCCGACCGGATACTGCTCAGCTGCGACATCTCCCGGCACGGCTACCTCCTCGCGGAGGGCGGCCAGGGCTACGGACACCTCTTCCGGTCGTTCCTGCCGAAGGCGCGGGCGGCCGGAGTCGACGAGGACCTGATCGATCTGATGACCCGGCGCAATCCGCTGCGCTTCCTGGCCGGCGCCACCCCGGAGGAGATCTGAGATGACCGACCCGCGGATCCGTCTGCCGCAGACCTTCCCGTTGCCCGCCGTGCCGTTGGAGGAGGCCGTAGCCCGCCAGTTCCGGCTGGTCGAGTGCGTCGCGGCGCACTTCGAGGGACAGCAACTGTTCGAGGCCGACGCGGGTGTCGTGCCCGGCCTCGGCCGGCCGCGCGCCACCGCGAGGGTGGAGGCGGTGCTCGCCGACTTCCTCTCCGCCGAGGCCGCGGCGCTGGTACAGGGCGCGGGCACCGGCGCCATCCGGGCCGCGCTGAGCGCCGTGGTGAGCGCGGGCGACCCGCTGCTCATCCACCGCGCCCCCGTCTACCGCAGCACGGAGGTCACCCTGCGGGGGCTCGGCGTGCGCACGGTCGAGGTCGACTTCAACGATCGGTCGGCGCTCAGCTCCGCGCTCGCGTCCGGCGGCTTCTCCTGGGCGTACGTCCAGCACACCAGGCAGCGGCTGGCCGACTCCTACGAGCCCGGCCAGGTGCTGGCCGCCTGCCGGGCCGCGGGAGTACGGACGATCGTGGACGACAACTACGCGGTCATGCGGGTCCCCGCCTGCGGCGTCGAACTCGGCGCGGACGCCTCCTGCTTCTCCCTGTTCAAGCTGCACGGGCCCGAGGGCGTCGGGGTGGTGGCGGGTTCGAAGGATCTGGTCGAGCGGGTCCGCGCCGACAACTACTCCGGCGGCGGCCAGGTCCAGGGCCACCAGGCGCTCGACGCGCTCCGCGCGCTCAGCCACGTCCCGGTGATGTGGGCCGTCCAGTCGCGGGTGGGAGCCGAGATCGCGGAGCGGCTGGCCGCGGGCGAGGTGCCGGGGGTGGCCGAGGTCAGGGTCGCCAACGCCCAGGACCGCTGTCTGCTCGTCCGCCTGGACCGGCCGGTGGCCCGCGAACTGCCCGCGGCGGCGGCCCGGCACGGCGCGGCGCCCTACCCGGTGGGCTCCAACTCGCGCTACGAGGTGGCTCCGCTCTTCTACCGAATGTCGAGTTCCTCGCTCGACGACGCCCCCGCTCTCGCCGACTGGACGGTGCGGATCAACCCGATGCGGGCCGGCGCCGATCTCGTACTCGACATCCTCCGACGCTCGCTGCTCGACCTGGACGACCTGCACGATCCGCACGCCGCGCACGACCCCAAGGACTGACCGTGTTCCTCGACACCGTGCTCACCCGCAACCCCGAATTGGTCGACGCCGCCGCCGAACTGCACCGCGGGGGCGCGATCCCGCCCGACACCTATGTGATGGACCTAGACGCCGTCGAGGGCAACGCCGCGATGCTGGCGGCCGAGGCCGAGCGGCTGGGGCTGGGCCTGTGGTTCGTCGTGAAGCAGATCGGCCGCAACCCCGAGCTGATCAAGGCCATCGCCCGGCACCTGCCGGCGTTCGCCGCCATCGACGCGCCCGAGGCCCGCGTGCTGCACGCCTCCGGCGCGCGGGCCGGCAACCTCGGTCATCTGGTGCAGATCCCGGACCGCGACCTGGCGGAGCTGCTCGGCTGGCGGCCGGAGACGGTCACCGTGTACGACGCCGCCAACGCCCGCGCGGTGTCGGCCGCCGCCGAGCGCCTCGGCTTCGTGCAGGACCTGCTCGTACGCCTCGAAGGCGCGGCCGGGTCGGTCTACCCCGGCCAGGAGGGCGGCGTCCGGCTCGATCGGCTGGACACGTTCGCCGCCGAGGTGGAGCGGCTGCCGGGGGTACGGATCGCGGGCGCCACCGCCTTCCCTTGCGTGCTGTGCGACCCGGTGAGCGGCAAGCCGGGGCCCACCCCGAATTTCGATCTGGCGCTGGCCGCGGTCGAGGTGCTGCGCGAGCGCGGACATTCGGGCCTCAAGCTGAGCGCCCCGAGCGCCACCTCGATGGCCACCCTTCCGCTGCTGGCCGAGCTGGGCGCCACCCACGGCGAGCCCGGCCACGCGCTCACCGGCACCACGCCGCTGCACGCGGTGGACCCGCGACAGCCCGAGAAACCCGGCTACGTCTATGTGAGCGAGGTCGCCCACACCCTCTCCGACGGACGGCCGGCCCTCTACGGCGGCGGCTTCTACGCCCGCGCGAGCATCAAGGACGCGCTGCTGCCCCGGTCCGGCGTCCGGCTGCCCGTACAGCACGCGCCGGCCGAGAACATCGACTACTACCGACTGCTCGACGCCCCGGCCGAAGCCGCTCGGGCGCGGGTCGGCGACACGGCCGTGCTCGCCTTCCGTACGCAGATCTTCGTGACCCGCAGCAATGTCGCTGTCCTGGCCGGGCTCTCGTCCGGCCGGCCGCGGCTGCTCGGCCTGTACGACGCGCTCGGCCGGGCGCAGTGAGGAGCTGGACATGAGCAGAACCGTCATCGTCGTCATCGACGGCTTCGGCATCGGCGCGATGCCGGACGGGGGCGCGCTGCGCCCCGGTGACCTGCGGGCCGACACCTGCGGCCACCTCCTCGACCACTGCCGCGCGGCGAACGGCCGGCCGCTGCGGCTGCCCTGCCTGGGCGCGCTCGGCCTCGGCCTGGTCCATCCGCACCCCGACCTCGCGGACCGTACGTCCCTGCCAGCGGCCGTCGGTCGGGCGGCGCTCGGCTATCCGGGCGCGGACACCTTCGCGGGCCACCAGACGATGATGGGCGCCGACTTCAGCAAGGTCGTCGTCGCCCGGCTCGGCGAGCATCTGGACGAGGTCAGCACCGCACTGCGAGCGGCGGGCCACACGGTGGAACCACTGGACGGCCGACCGCTGTTGGTGGTCGACGGCCGCGTCCTGGTCCACGACAACCTGGAGGCCGACCCCGGCATCAACTGGAACGCCTCCGCGCGGCTGGAGGACCTGCCCTTCGCGCGGATTCTCTCCGTCGCCCGGACGGTCCGCTCGGTGGCGCCCGTGGCCCGCGTGATCGCGGTGGGAGGCCATGCGGACGGCCCGCTGCCCTCCTTCGTGCGCGAAGGGGACGGCGGCACAGTCGGCCTCGACACCCCCGCGAGCGGTTTCTACCGCAACGGCGGCCTGGAGGTACGGCACTTGGGCGCTCCGCTGGACCACACCCGCCAGCTACCCGATCTGGCCGCCCGCGCCGGCATCCCGGTCACGCTGATCGGCAAGGCCGCGGACATCCTCGCCTGCGACGCGGCGGTGCGCCGCCCCGCCGTCCCGACCGCCGACGTCCTCGCCCACACGATCGACGCCGTACGCGCCACCGCGCGGCAATCCGGCGCGGGCACCCCGGGAGACGCCGGCGCCGGTCCTCGTACCGCAGCAGACTCCCGCCGCGGAGGTGCCGGCCCCGGTCCCCGCGCGCTGATCGTCGCGAATGTGCAGGAGACCGACCTCGCGGGCCACCAGCAGGACACCGCTCGCTACGGGGCCGTCCTCGAAGAGGTGGACGCGGGGCTGGGCGAGCTGATCGCGCTGCTGAACTCCCCCGGCGACCGGCTGATCGTCACCGCCGATCACGGCAACGACCCCACCATCGGGCACGCTCACCACACCCGCGAATTCGTCCCAGTGCTCATTCACCGGCCGGAGGCACGCGGCCTGGAGTTCCTGCCGGACGCGCACAGCCTCGCCGACGTGGGCGCGACGGCCGCCCTCGCGCTGGGGCTGGACCCGGCGGAACTCGCGAACGGCGCGGCCCTGCCGACCGCTCCCCGCGCGGCCTGAGCACCAGCCGCCGCCCCGTCAGCCGGCGGGGCTCAGCTCAAGCAACAGCGAGCGGCGGCGGCCAGGGAAGAAAAGCTCCCCGGCCGCCGCCGCTCGCCGACAGCGATGTTCGTCGGCTACCGCCGCCGCTCGCCCGTTACTTCTTGTCCCCGGGCGGCAGCATGTCCCGGAACTCCTTCGGCAGTTCGAACGAGCTCGCGTCCTGGCCGGCGCCCGGAATCCCGAACGCGCCCCCCTGCTCGACAGCCGGAGCAGCCGCCGGGCCCGCCGCCTTGCGCTCCGCGGCGGCCTGCTCCTCGGCCTTGCGCTTGAGCGGGTTGCCGCTGCGCTGCTTGCCCTTGACCTGCTTCTGCTGCTTCTTCTTCTTCGCGCCGCCGCCACCCATGCCGGGCATCCCGGGCATGCCCGGCATCCCGCCGCCCTGGGCCATCTTCGACATCATCTTGCGCGCGTCGAAGAAACGCTCGACGAGGTTCTTCACCGCGCTCACGTCGACACCGGAGCCCTTGGCGATACGGACCCGGCGCGAGCCGTTGATGAGGTGCGGGTCGTGCCGCTCGCCGGGCGTCATCGACTTGATGATCGCGGCGGTGCGGTCCACATCGCGCTCGTCGAGGTTGGCGATCTGGTCCTTGATCTGCCCCATGCCCGGCATCATCCCGAGCAGCTTGGAGATGGAGCCCATCTTCCGGACCTGCTCCATCTGGGACAGGAAGTCGTCGAGCGTGAACTCCTTGGGGCCCTTCGCCAGCTTCGCCGCCATCTTCTCGGCTTCGTCCTGGCTGAAGGTCTGCTCGGCCTTCTCGATCAGGCTGAGCATGTCGCCCATGCCGAGAATGCGGGACGCCATGCGGTCCGGGTGGAACGCGTCGAAGTCGTCCAGGTTCTCGCCGTTGGACGCGAACATCACCTGACGTCCGGTGACCTGCGAGACCGACAGCGCGGCGCCGCCGCGCGCGTCGCCGTCCAGCTTCGACAGCACGACGCCGTCGAAGCCGACACCCTCCAGGAACGCCTGGGCGGTGTTGACCGCGTCCTGGCCGATCATGGCGTCGACGACGAAGAGGATCTCGTCGGGGTTGACCGCGTCGCGGATGTCGGATGCCTGCTGCATCAGTTCGGCGTCGATGCCGAGGCGGCCGGCGGTGTCGACGATCACAACGTCGTGCTGCTTGACCCGGGCGTACTCGATCGAGTCCTTGGCGACCTTCACCGGGTCGCCGACGCCGCTGCCGGGCTCCGGCGCGAAGATGGCGACGCCCGCGCGCTCGGCGACCACCGACAGCTGGGTGACCGCGTTCGGGCGCTGGAGGTCACAGGCGACGAGCAGCGGCGCGTGGCCCTGCCCCTTCAGCCAGTGGCCGAGCTTGCCGGCGAGCGTGGTCTTGCCGGCGCCCTGCAGACCCGCGAGCATGATCACGGTCGGCGGGTTCTTGGCGAAGCGCAGCCGACGGGTCTCACCGCCCAGGATGCCGACGAGTTCCTCGTTGACGACCTTGATGACCTGCTGCGCAGGGTTCAACGCCTGGGAGACCTCGGCGCCGAGCGCCCGCTCCTTGATCTGCTTGATGAAAGCCCGTACCACGGGCAGCGCGACGTCGGCCTCGAGCAGGGCGATACGGATCTCGCGCGCGGTGGCGTCGATGTCCGCCTCGGACAGGCGGCCCTTGCTCCGGAGGTTCTTGAACGTCGCTGCGAGGCGATCGGAAAGAGTATCGAACACAGCGGTCGCGGGTCCTCGTGTCGTAGGTGCCGGTTTCCATGAGTGCCGGGTCTGATTGCAGTCGTCGTCCAGGGTATCCGCCCGCCGGGCGGGCATCTCTCCTACGTCCAGGAAAGTGACGACGACGGGCCCCGCCGGGCGCTCCGCGACGGTGCCCGGACGAGCTGTTCCGGCCCTTCCGGACGCGTCGGCGCAGCCCCCGGACGCGTGGCTCGGCGCGCACGGCCCCGTCAGCGCAGCGCGCTCTCCACGGACCCGACCACCTCGATCGCGGCGCGGTCCGAGAGCGGCGCGCCCTGCGGCCCGGTGACGTAGAAGGCGTCCACCGCGTTGGAGCCGAGCGTGCTGATGTGCGCACTGCGCACCGTCACCCCGGTCTGCTCCAGCGCCCTGCCGATCCGGTGCAGCAGTCCCGGAGCGTCCTGGGCCCGCACCTCGATCACGGTCGCGAGCCGCGAGCTGCCGGGGGCCACCGTGACCCGGGGCGGTGGGCCGGCCACCCCGCGGCGGCGCGGGTACTTCACGTACGCGGCCTCGCGCTCCGCGAGCCGCGCCGGGATGTCGAGGGTGCCGTCCAGGGCGCGTACGAGGTCTTCGCGCAGCCGGGTCGCCTGCGGCAGCGAACCGTATTCGGCGGCCACCCGCCAGCTCAGCAGCAGCACATCGCGCCTGCCCGGCTCCACTCCCGAGGGCAGTTCCACGGCGCGCAGGTCGGCAGCGCGCACCGTGAGCCGGTGCAGCGCGAGCACCCCGGCCGCCGCGGCCAGTACTCCGGGCCGGTCGGGAAGGGCGATCAGCAGCTCGACCCCGACCGGCTCGGGCCCCGCCTCGGCCGCCTCCGCTCGCGCTCCCGCACGCCCCCCGGCGCGCTCCGCCGCCTCGCGCTCCCCCGGCGACCCGCTTCCTTCGCCGTCCGGCCGCGCCGGCTCGGTCTGGGTGTGCAGCGCCAGTACGGGCCCGCCGATGCGCCAGGCCTCGACGGCCAGCCGCTCCTGCTCGGCCGTGGGCTCGTCCGGCGCGGCCAGTTCCGCGGCGGGCCGGCCCGCGAGCACCGCGGCGACCCGTTTGACCAGGTCGCCGACGAGCGAGCCGCGCCAGCTGCTCCAGGCGGCCGGCCCGGTCGCGAGCGCGTCCGCCTCGGTCAGCGCGTGGAGCAGCTCCAGCGTGCCGGCGCTGCCGACGACCTCGGCGACCGACTGCACGGTGGACGGGTCGTCGAGATCGCGCCGCGTCGCGGTCTCGATCAGCAGCAGATGGTTGCGTACGAGGACAGCCAGCACGTCGACGTCAGCGCGGTCGAAGCCGATCCGGGTCGCCACGTCGCGGGCGATGACCTCACCGGCCACCGAGTGGTCTCCGGGCCAGCCCTTGCCGATGTCGTGCAGCAGGGCGGCGACCAGCAGCAGGTCGGGGCGGCCGACCCGGCGGGTCAGCGCGCTGGCTCTGACGGCGGTCTCCACCAGGTGGCGGTCGACGGTCCAGCGGTGCACCGGATTGCGCTGCGGACGGCAGCGGACCCGCTCCCAGTCGGGCAGCAGCTGGGTGATCAGCCCCTCGGCTTCGAGGGCTTCCCACACCTGCACGGTGGACTCGCCCGCGCCGAGCAGGGTGACGAACTGCTCACGCGCCTCGGACGGCCACGGCACGGACAGGGGGCGTACGGCAGCCGCCATGCGCCGTACGGCGGGCAGCGCGACCGGCAGCCCCGCCTGGGCCGCTGCGGCGGCGACCCGCAGGGGGAGCACGGGGTCGTGCTCGGGGCGCGCGGTGAGGGCCAGCACCACCTCGCCCTCCAGCTCGACGACGCCGTCCGCGAGCGGGGTGCGCTCCCCGGACTCCCCCGGAGTGCGCGACGTTCCCGCGCGCCCCCCGCGTCCGCCGAGCAATCCGCGCAGCCGGGGGCGCGCCGAGCGGGCGCGCAGCACCCGGCCGACCTCGCGCCAGGTCAGGTCACCGGCGTACGAAATGGTGCGGGCGGCCTCGTACACCTGGCGCAGCAGCACGTCCGCGTCCAGCAGGCCGAGGCTCTCGGCGACCTGGTCCTGTTCCTGGAGGGCGAGCCGGTCGGTGGCCCGGCCGGTGACCAGGTGCAGCGCGTCCCGGGCGTCCAGCAGCCGAGTACGGGCCCGCTCCAGTCCCTCGCGCGGCGCGTCGGCCAGCCAGGAGGCGGCCACCGCGCGCAGCGCCGTCACATCGCGCAGCCCGCCCCGCGCCTCCTTGAGGTCGGGTTCGAGCAGGAATTGCAGTTCGCCCTGGCGCCGGGCCCGTTCCTGGCACAACTCGTGGAGTTCCGGGAGGCGTTTGGGCGCCTGGTTGCGCCAGTCCGCGAACATCGTGGTGCGCAGCCCCGCGGTGAGGGAGGGGTCGCCCGCGAGGTGCCGGGCGTCGAGCAGCCCGAGTTGCACCTTGAGGTCCTCGGCGGCCGTCTTGCGCGCCTCGGCCGGGGTGCGCACCGAGTGGTCGAGGGCCAGGCCGAGGTCCCAGACCGGGTACCAGATGTGGTCGGCGAGCGCCGCGATGGCCTTGGGGTCCGCTGTGCCGTCGTGCAGCAGCAGGACGTCGAGGTCGCTGCGGGGCGAGAGTTCGCCGCGTCCGTAGCCGCCGACGGCGACCAGCGCGACCCCGCCGGCCCCGGCGCTCGCTCCTGATCGCGCGCCCCCGCCGCCCTTCGTGCTCCCGCCGGGCGCGCCAGCGGCCGTCATCCCGGCCGCCTCGACGCCGCCGTGCAGCAGGCCGGCCAGCCAGTCGTCGGTGAGTTCCGCGAGCCCGGTGCGGCGCGGCGGCCCGGCCGGCGAACCCTCCTGGAGGAGTCGCAGCCGGGCCGCCGCGTAGCCGCCGGATCCCGGGTCGGCGTCACCTTCGGTGCTCGCCTTGGATGTCGCTTCGGCGTTCTCCGTCACGCGGGCTCCCAGTCCGTTCGTTCCAGTCCGGCCGGCACCGCGCCGGCCGGAATCCGTCCGGCCGACGCCTGTCTGGAGTCCTAGGCCTGTCCGGGCCTAGAGCGCGTCCGGGCCGCGTTCGCCGGTCCGTACCCGGACCGCCGTCTCGACCGGAACGCTCCACACCTTGCCGTCACCGATCTTGCCGGTCCTGGCGGCCTTGACGACCACCTCGATCAGCCCCTCGGCGTCCGCGTCCTCGACCAGCACCTCGATGCGCACCTTCGGCACCAGGTCGACGGTGTACTCCGCGCCCCGGTAGACCTCGGTGTGGCCGCGCTGCCGGCCGTAGCCGCTCGACTCGGTCACCGTCAGGCCCTGGACGCCGAAGGCCTGCAGGGCTTCCTTGATCTCGTCGAGCCGGTGGGGCTTCACGACTGCGGTGATGAGCTTCATGCGTCCACCTTCTTGTTCTTCGGCGCGGCCGCACCGGTCTCGTCCTGGCTGGCGGCAGGCACCGTACTACGCCCGCTCGGGTGGCCGCCCATCGCGCTGGAGTCGTAGGCGGTCTCCGCGTGGAACGCCTGGTCGAGGCCGCTCTGTTCGTCCTCTTCGTCGGCCCGGAAGCCCATCGCGAGGTCGACGCCCTTGGCGAGGAGCCAGGAGACCACGAAGGAGTAGGCGAGGACCGAGAACGCGCCGATCGCCTGCCTGCCCAGTTGCTCCAGGCCGCCCACACCGTTGATGGCGAGCACACCGACGAGCAGGGTTCCGACGATGCCGCCGACCAGGTGCACGCCGACCACATCGAGTGAATCGTCGTAGCCCAGCTTGTACTTGAGGCTGACCGCCCAGGAGCAGACCGCGCCGGCGATGAGGCCGATCAGGATCGCGCCCATCGCGTTGACGTGGGCGCCGGACGGGGTGATGGCGACCAGACCGGCCACCGCGCCGGAGGCCGCGCCCAGGGTGGTGAACGCCCCGTGCCGGATGCGCTCGTAGACCAGCCAGCCGAGCATCGCGGCACCGGTGGCGACCTGTGTGTTCAGTGCCATGTTGGCGGCGGTGCCGTTGGCGGCGAGCGCGGAGCCGGCGTTGAAGCCGAACCAGCCGAACCAGAGCAGTCCGGCGCCGAGCATGACCAGCGGCAGGCTGTGCGGGCGCATCGGGTCCTTCTTGAACCCGATGCGCTTGCCGACGACCAGCACCGCGGCGAGGGCGCCGATACCGGCGTTGATGTGCACCGCCGTACCGCCGGCGAAGTCGATCACTTCCAGCTTGAACAGCCAGCCGTCCGGCGACCAGACCCAGTGCGCCACCGGGAAGTAGACGACGGTGACCCAGAGCGCGCTGAACAGCGCCCAGGCGCTGAACTTCACCCGGTCGGCCAGCGCACCGCTCATGAGCGCGGGGGTCAGCACCGCGAACATCAGCTGGAAGAGCACGAAGGCGAAGACCGGGATGCCCTCCTTGCCGCCGGTCAGTGTCTCGGCGGTGATGCCCTTGAGGCCGATGTGGTCCAAGTTGCCCAGCAGTCCGCCGCCGATGTCGTCGCCGAAGGCGAGCGAGTAGCCGTAGAGCACCCACAGCACGGAGACGATGCCGAGCGAGATGAAGGACATCATGAGCATGTTGAGAGCGCTCTTGACCCGCACCATGCCGCCGTAGAAGAAGGCCAGGGCGGGTGTCATCAGCATGACGAGCGCGGCACTGATCAAGACGAACGCGGTATCTGCGCCATTCAAAGCCTTCAGTCCCCTCGTGGGTCGGTACGGCCCGTGCGGATGCGGCAATAGGTGGGCCTGTTTTCGCCATGAGGTTCGCGCAACCAAATTTCCGCCGACGCCGCACGGTGTTTCGCCGCAGTGACGAAGGAAGCCTGCGTGTTACGCGGAAGTGAACTGCCGCACCGCTCTGCGGCCTCCCCGCTACTCTCGCTCCCTACCGGAACCGCGGCGGAACCCTACGGAACGGGAGCCTAGGACAGACCCGGACAGCGACCACCGGGACGCGCCGACCGGGCGGCCGTCCGGGGCACGACAACGACCGGGCGTCACAAAGACCGACCGCGACAACCACCCTGTTTGACCTGGCGTGGGGGAGCCGAGTCGGGCTGTACGGGGTGGTCGCCGCGGCCGGAGTCGAAGGGCCGCGCCGTTTCAGACCGCCTGGGGGACGGCCTCCATGGCGTCGGGCAGCTCGCGGGCCAGGTCTTCGGTGAGCTGGATCACTTCGGCCACCTCGCCGAAGTCCCGCGCGGCGGTGTGTACGGTTTTGCGCAGCCGGGTGTTCACCCGCTCCGAACGCACCCGCTTGGCGAACTTGATCGCTTCCCCGGCCAGCTCCGCCGACTGCTCCGGTTCGCGTTGCAGCAGATGGACGGTGGCCATGCCGATGAGGTTCAGTGCGTACGAACGGTGGTGCCCGCCCTCCTGCTCGGCTTCCTTGCCGAACAGCTCGACGGCGCGCTCCATGACGGGGACGGCCAGCGAGGTGTAGGTCGGGCTGCGGCCGGCCACATAGGCGAGGTCACGGTAGGAGTGCGCGTTCTCGCCGTTGAGCTCCGCCTCCGAGAAGAACTTGATCCAGTCCGGGTCGCCGTCGCCCGCCTCGGCGTCGTTGAACGCGTCCTCGGCCATCCGGGCCGCCCGGTGGCACTTGTTGGGCTGGCCCATGGTCGCGTAGGCGCGCGCCTCCACCGCGTACAGCATCGCCTGGGTGCGTGCGGTCGAGACCTCGCGGCTGCCGTACTGCGCGAGATGGATGAGCTCCAGCGCGTCCTCGGGGCGCCCGAGGTGGATCATCTGACGGCTCATGTCGGACAGGATGTACGAGCCGAGCGGGCGGTCCCCGGCCTCCTTGGACGCGTGCAGCGCCAGCACGAAGTACTTCTGCGCGGTGGGCTGCAGTCCGACGTCGTAACTCATCCAGCCGGCCAGCTCGGCCAGCTCGGCGGCGACCTTGAACAGCCGTTTGGAGACCATCTCGGGCTGCGCCTCCTGCAAGAGGTCCGTGACCTCGTGGAGTTGGCCGACAACCGCCTTGCGGCGCAGTCCGCCGCCGCACTGGGCGTCCCACTGGCGGAACATCGCGGTGGTGGACTCCAGCAGCTCCAGTTCGGGGTTGGACAGCCGGGACGCGCGGCGGGAGCGGTCCTGGGAGGGCAGCGTCGGGGTGTCGGGCTGGCCGGGCGGCGAGGGCACCAGCCAGCGCTGCATCGGCTCGATGAGCGAGGGGCCCGCGGCCAGCGCGAGCGAGGCGCCGAGGAAGCCGCGCCGCGCCAGCATCAGGTCGCTGCGGGAGAACTCGTTGATCAGCGACACGGTCTGCGGTCCGGCCCAGGGCAGGTCCACGCCGGAGATCGAGGGCGACTGATGGGTCGAGCGCAGGCCGAGGTCCTCGATGCCGACGACGCAGCCGAAGCGCTCGGAGAACAGCTCGGAGAGGATTCGCGGAATGGGCTCGCGCGGCTGTTCGCCGTCGAGCCAGCGGCGGACCCGCGAGGTGTCCGTGCTGATGTGGTGGGCTCCCATCTGGCGGGCCCGCCGGTTCACCTGGCGCGCGAGTTCGCCCTTGGACCAGCCGCTGCGCAGGAACCAGGAGCCCAACTGCTCGTTGGGACGCTTGTCAGCGCTGGAACCACTACCGCCACTGTCGCCCACTGGAACGCCCCCATCCCTGCTTGCGCCGCATCGCTCCGCCTGTTCGCCCGTCGGCATCGTCGTCTCGGAAGTCGAACCACGAGCCCGAACCACCCAACAGAATGCCGCTTGTCGCGGCCACCTGTCCGGTGGTGTGCCGATACCGCCCGCCGCGCGGGCCGGAAAACGGAGAGCCTTGCCTCTGGCATACCCAAAAGAGGGCCATACCACCGGGGTTCATGCACTGAAAGTAATCCTACGATCACCCACCTGGCGAGGCCGATTCAAGAAACGCCACCATTCGCCACCCCTTCGAATGAACTCCCCGACGGCTCATCGCGATTCACTTGACACAGCACGACCAGGGGACGGATCGACCGGAGCGCGCCGGGGCGCACACGCCAACTCGCACCACCCGTCACACCGATTCGCGCCGTCGGCATCGCACCATTGGCGACACAGGGTGATGCCGTGACTCCGAGCCGTAACTGTCGGCGCGCACGACCCGTTGGAGGGGGCATGGGCTTCATGATCGGTGGCATCCGCGACATCCGGGCCGGTTCACGGCGACGCAGCCGCTCATCCGTTTGCACCACGGTGGCGGAGTACACCGGCCTGTGGGGCTGGGCCGTGGTCCCGGGCGCCCGCGCGGCGCGTACGGGCCACGGCCGCCCCGAGTGCTCCTGCGGCGCCGCCGACTGCCCCTCCCCCGGCGCCCACCCGCTGGCCTTCGCGACCGAGGTGCCCGCCGGAGCCACCCTCGACGAGGCCAGCGCGGCCTGGAGCCAGGTGCCGGACGCCGCGGTGCTGCTGCCGGTGGGCCGCTCGTTCGACGCGCTGGAGGTCGCCGCCCCGGCCGGCCGGGGCGCGCTGGCCCGGCTGGAGCGGATGGGCCTGCCGCTGGGCCCGGTGGCCGTCACCCCGCACGGGCGGACGCTCTTCTTCGTCGCCCCGGGGGCCGCGGCCGAACTGCCGCAGCTGCTCTACCGGATGGGCTGGGACGACGCCGATCTCGATCTGCGCTGCCTGGGTCCTGGCGACCACATCACCGCCCCGCCGTCCGACTTCGGCGGCCTCGGCCCGATGCGCTGGCTGCGCCCGCCCACGCTCGACACCGCGGGCCGCCCGCCGCAGGCCCGGCTGCTGCTGGGCACCCTCGCGTATGTGTGCAACCGCTCCACCGCGGCCTAGACAACCTGCCCACCAGGCCGCGAACGGCGAAGCGCCCCGCCAGCATCTGCATCGTGCGGCGGGGCGCTTCGCGCGCGTCCGGATGACTCTCGGGGAAGCGGCTCGCGGCCGGTCCCGTCCAGGAAGCCGACGTCCAGGTACCCGACGTCCAGGAATCCGGGGAGACGGCCGGCCGGCCGGGTCAGTCCCCGATCAGCGCGTCGACGAAGGCCTCGGGCTCGAACGGGGCCAGG
Organism: Streptomyces sp. H27-D2; assembly: GCF_035828615.1. Classification (NCBI taxonomy): domain Bacteria; kingdom Bacillati; phylum Actinomycetota; class Actinomycetes; order Kitasatosporales; family Streptomycetaceae; genus Streptomyces; species Streptomyces sp. H27-D2. Next base: position 50,556 of record NZ_JAYMZR010000041.1, read on the forward strand.
TCGTCGGCGCCCTCGCCCAGGCCCACCAGCTTCACCGGCACGCCCAGCTCGCGCTGCACCGCGACGACGATGCCGCCCTTCGCCGTGCCGTCCAACTTGGTCAGCACGATGCCGGTGATGTCCACGACCTCCGCGAACACCCGCGCCTGCACCAGGCCGTTCTGCCCGGTGGTGGCGTCCAGCACCAGCAGCACCTCGCCGACCGGGCCGTGCTTCTCCACGACCCGCTTGACCTTGCCGAGCTCGTCCATCAGCCCGGTCTTGGTGTGCAGCCGGCCGGCGGTGTCGATCAGGACGACGTCCGCGCCCTCCGCGATGCCCTCCCTGACGGCGTCGTAGGCGACCGAGGCGGGGTCGCCGCCCTCGGGCCCGCGGACCGTACGGGCTCCGACCCGTCCGCCCCAGGTCTGCAGCTGTTCGGCGGCGGCGGCGCGGAAGGTGTCTGCGGCGCCGAGGACGACGGACTTGCCGTCGGCGACGAGCACCCGCGCGAGCTTGCCGGTGGTGGTCGTCTTGCCGGTGCCGTTGACGCCCACCACCATGACGACGCCCGGCAGCTCGGCGCCGCCGGCCGTCACCGAGCCCTCGGTGCGGATCACCCGGTCCGCCTCGGTGCCGATCAGGCGCAGCAGCTCCTCGCGCAGCAGCGCGCGCAGCTCGTCCGGGGTGCGGGTGCCGAGCACCCTGACCCGCTCGCGGAGCCGGTCGACCAGCTCCTGGGTGGGCGTGACGCCGACGTCGGCGGTGATGAGGGTGTCCTCGATCTCCTCCCAGGTGTCCTCGTCGAGGTGCTCGCGGGAGAGCAGCGTCAGCAGCCCCTTGCCCAGCGAGTTCTGCGAGCGGGAGAGCCTCCCGCGCAGCCGTACGAGGCGGCCGGCGGTGGGTTCGGGCACCTCCAGCACGGGAGCCGGGGGCTCGGCGACCGGGGTTGCGGCTTCGGCCGTCGGAGCGCCCGGCTCCGGCAGGCCGACTTCTTCGATGGTGCGGCGCGGTTCGGCGCGCGGAGTCTCGGCGTCCTCGCCGACCTGCGGTTCCGCAGGAGGAGCGGTGACGGATGGGGCGCTCGGCGGGGACGGGGGCAGCCGCTTCTTGCGACGGCTGCTGACCACGAGCCCGCTGATCGCGCCGAGCGCGACCACAGCGATGACTACAGCAAGGATGACGATTTCCATAACCTCCCCAGTATCAGCCACCGGCCCCCGATGGCCATGCCGCCGTTCATGTTCGGAGAACCAAAGCCATCGATGGGGCGATCTCGGAGCAAACTACAATGGTCCGGGGCCACGCAACGCGCGTAGAGTCCGCCGCGTCCCTCCCCATCCAGGCCATTCAGCTGCCGCTTGCACCTGCACGGAGACTCCCCCATGGGCAATACGCCGACATCCGACGCCGACGGCGCGATCGAAACCCGCGGCATCGAGCCGGTACCCGACAGCGAGCGCCGGGGCAGTGTGCGGGAGCTCTTCCCGACCTGGGTCGCCGCCAACATCAGTGTGCTGCTGCTCACCATGGGCGCGTCCCTGGTGGTCTTCAACGAGCTGAACTTCTGGCAGGTGCTCACGGTCGCCGCCGTCGCCTCCGCGACCGCCTTCGGCATGGTCGGCGTGCTGTCGGTGTCCGGCAAGTGGGGCGGCGCGCCCGGCGCGCTGCTCTCGCGCGCGGCCTTCGGCGTGCGCGGCAACTACTTCCCCGGCGCCGTGCTGTGGGTCGCCCGCTTCGGCTGGGAGACGATCAACGCGGTCACCGGCGCGTACGCCGTGCTGACGGTGCTGGATCTGCTCTTCGGCGTCCGGAGCAACAAGGTCCTGATCGTCGTCACCCTGCTGGCGTTCGTCGCCTGCACCTTCCTGGTGAGCGGCATGGGCCGCAAGGCGCTCCAGGTGTGCAACAAGTGGTCGACGTACCTCTTCGGCGTGTTCAGCGTCCTGGTGCTGGTCTATCTGGTGGCCAACATGAACTGGGGCGACGTCTTCGCCAAGAGCCCCGGCAGCACCTCGATGATGATCGCGGGCATCGGGACCATCGCGGCGGGCGGCATCAGCTGGGTTCCCACCGGGCCGGACTTCGCGCGCTACCTCCCGCACTCCGTCTCCGGCAGGAAGATAGTCGGCACGACGATCTCCGGCGCGGCCCTGGTGCTGGTGCCGATGGTGCTGATGGGCGGGGTCATCGCGGTCTCCAACCCCCAGCTGGCCGAGGCCACCGACCCGGTCTCCTTCCTCGGCGACGTGCTGCCGAACTGGCTCGCGGTGCCGTACCTGATCACCGCGGTCGTCGGCATGATCCTGATCAACAGCCTCTCGATGTACTCGGCGGGCTTCACCGCCCAGACGATGGGCGTCAAGCTGCCGCGCGCGATGGCGGTCAGCATCAACGCCGTCATCAGCCTGGTCGGCGGCCTCTTCATGATGCTGGCGGCGACGAGCTTCATCGGCTCGTTCATCACCTTCCTCACCCTGCTGGCCGTCTCCTTCTCCGCCTGGATCGGCGTCTACGCGGTCGACATGGCCCGTCGCCGCAAGATGGCGGTGCGCTACGACCCCGTCGGCCTCATGGACACCGGCCGCACCAGCCGCTACTGGTACACCGGCGGCTTCTGCTGGCAGGCGCTGACCGCGTGGGCCGTCGCCCTGATCGCGGGGCTGTGCTTCACCGACGTCGAGTGGTTCACCGGCCCGCTGGCCACCACGTGGATCGGCGCGAACGGGCTCGGCTGGGCGACGACCATCGCCATAGCTGCGGCGATCTTCGCGATCCTGCCGCGGGCCCGGGAGAACGTCACGCCGAGCACGGAGGCCGACCGGGCCGACCGCAAGCCCGCCGCGGTCGGCTGAGCCTGCTCCGGATCGGACTCCGGCTCCGAGGGCACGCGCGGGCAACCGCGCGCCTCCCCGGCGCGACCGTCTCGCGCGCCGGGCGTCTCGCGCCGGGCGTCTCGCACGCCGGGCGTACGGGCGTGGGCGCACGCCCCCTTTCGAGCTGACGCTACGTCAGCTACCGTGCTCCCCCGCCCGCCCACGGCCCAGGGGGACGCCCGCCCATGCCCGTCACCGTCGTTCGTCTCAACCTCGTCGACCCGGCGCCCACCCCGGAGTCGCTGTCGAACCGCTACCGCGCCGCCGTCGAGATGGCCGCCTTCGCCGACGACCGGGGCCTGTCGACCGTCCAGACCGAGGAGCACCACGGCACGGCGAACGGCTGGCTGCCCTCGCCGCTCACCTTCGCCGGCGCGGTCCTCGGCGCGACGCGGCGGATCGGCGTCACCGTCTCCGCCCTGATCACCCCACTGCACGATCCGCTGCGGCTCGCCGAGGACATCGCCGTCCTCGACCTGCTCAGCGGCGGCCGGCTGATCACCGTCGCCGGAATCGGCTACCGCCCCGAGGAGTACGCGGCGCACGGCAAGGACTTCGAGCGGCGCGGCGCCCTCCAGGACGAGGCCCTGGAAACCCTGCTGGCCGCCTGGACCGGCGAGCCGTTCGAGCACCGGGGGCGTACGGTCCGGGTCACCCCGCGCCCTTACACCCAGCCGCATCCGCTGCTGCTGGTGGGCGGCAGCTCGCAGGCCGCCGCGCGCCGGGCGGCCCGGCTCGGGCTGCCGTTCTTCCCCAGCGCCCATCTGCCGGAGCTGGAGGCGTACTACCACGCCCGGCGCTCGGAGTACGGGACCGACGGCTGGTGCATGATGCCCGCCGCCGAGACCCCGCTGCTGCACATCGCCGAGGACCCGGACCGCGCCTGGGCGCACTACGGCGAGCACCTGCTGCACGAGGCCCGCACCTACGCGTCCTGGCAGTCCGCCGGCATCCGCTCCGCCGTCCGCTCCTCGGCCGGGGATGTCGGGGAGCTGCGCCGCGAGGGGGTCTACCGCATCGTCACGCCGGACGAATGCCTGGACTTCGCCGCGCCGGGCGGCGGCGCGGGCAGCCTCGTCCTGCATCCGCTGTGCGGCGGCATGCCGGTGGACGAGGGCTGGCGCTCGCTGCACCTGTTCGCGGAACGAGTGCTGCCGCACCTCAAGGACTGACCCCGCAACGGGTGCTGCCCCGGCTCAAGGACTGAGCCGGGGCAGCGACCTGCGAAGGGGAGCGGGCAGCGGGGTGTCAGCCCATCTCCTCCAACGACTTGCCCTTGGTCTCCGGCACCCACTTGAGGATGAACGGGATCGAGAGCACGGCGAAGAGCGTGTAGATGACGTACGCGCCGGACAGGTTCCAGTCCGAGAGGGTCGGGAAACTGACCGTGATCGCCCAGTTGGCGACCCACTGCGCGGCGGCGGCCACACCCAGCGCGGCGGCGCGGATCCTGTTCGGGAACATCTCGCCGAGCAGCACCCAGACCACGACGCCCCACGACAGCGCGAAGAAGAGCACGAAGGAGTGCGCCGCGACGAGCGCGATGGTGCCCTGGACGTCGGGCATCGAGATGTCCTTGCCGGTGCCCGTCTTGAACGAGAACGCCCAGGCGGCCAGGCCCAGCGAGAGCGCCATGCCGACCGAGCCGATGAGCAGCAGCGGCTTGCGGCCGAACCGGTCGACGAAGAGCATCGCGATCACGGTGCCGACGATGTTGATGATCGACGTCGTGAACGAGTAGAAGAACGAGCTGCTCGGGTCGATGCCGACGGACTGCCACAGCGACGACGAGTAGTAGAAGATCACGTTGATGCCGACGAGCTGCTGGAAGACCGACAGGCCGATGCCGACCCAGACGATCGGCAGAAAACCGAACTTGCCGCCCATCAGGTCCCGGAAGCTCGACTTGTGCTCGCGGCGCATCGCCGTCTCGATCTCGTTGACGCGCACGTCGAGGTCGACCTTCGAGCCCTCGACCTCTTCGAGCACCTTCTTGGCCTGCTTGATCTTGCCGACCGAGATCAGGAAGCGCGGCGACTCGGGGATCGCGAAGGACAGCAGCCCGTAGAGCAGGGCGGGCAGGACCATGACGCCGAGCATCCACTGCCAGGCCTCGAAGCCGGCGATCTCGCCGCGCTGGTCGTCGCCCGCGAGGTTGAGGATGCCGAAGTTGACGAGCTGGGAGACCGCGATGCCGATGACGATCGCCGCTTGCTGGAACGAGGCCAGCCGCCCCCGGTACGCGGGCGGCGAGACCTCGGCGATGTAGGCCGGGCCGATGACGGAGGCCATGCCGATGGCGACACCGCCCAGCACGCGCCACATCGCGAGGTCCCAGAGGGCGAACGGCAGCGCCGAGCCGATGGCGCTGACCGTGAAGAGCACCGAGGCGATCTGCATGCAGCGGATGCGGCCGATGCGGTCCGCGACCCGGCCCGCGGTCGCGGCGCCGATGGCGCAGCCGATCAGCGCGGCGGCGATCACCTGGGCGAGCAGCTCGGAGCCGACGTCGAACCGGCCCCGGATGGCCTCGACGGCTCCGTTGATCACGGAGCTGTCGTAACCGAAGAGGAAGCCGCCCATGGCGGCCGCCGCGGTGATGAAGATGACGTGGCCGAGATGCTCCGGTTCGGCCTTGCGACCCTCCGGGACGGGCAACTGCGCGGTGCTGGTCAAGGTGTACTCCTGGAGCCCGGCGGCGGTGCTGGTACATGGGGAACGAGCCCTTTAAGTGGGGCACGGAAGCATGCAGCCACCACCTGAAGGTAAAAGCAACGTTGCCGAGACTATTCCTTCAAGTTTCGAAGTCAATACCGGGGCGTGACGAATATCCGCCGAGACTGTGACGGGTTGATGTTCAACTCTTGAAGATTGTTCATCGAAGGCGCTGGCTGATGACCTTCGAGACGCCGTCCCCCTGCATCGCGACGCCGTACAGCGCGTCGGCCACCTCCATCGTCCGCTTCTGGTGGGTGATCACGATCAGCTGAGAACTCTCCTTGAGCTCCTCCAGGAGCCCGATGAGCCGTTGCAGGTTGGTGTCGTCGAGCGCCGCCTCCACCTCGTCCATGACGTAGAACGGGCTCGGCCTGGCCTTGAAGATCGCGACCAGCAGCGCCACCGCGGTCAGCGACCGCTCGCCCCCGGACAGCAGTGACAGCCGCTTCACCCTCTTGCCCGGCGGCCTGGCCTCCACATCGACCCCGGTGGCGAGCATGTCGTGAGGCTCGGTCAGCACCAAGCGCCCCTCGCCGCCGGGGAAGAGCCGCGAGAACACCCCCTCGAACTCCCGCGCGGTGTCCTGGAACGCCTCGGTGAAGACCTGCTCGACCCGTACATCGACCTCCTTGACCACGTGCAGCAGATCCGTCCGCGTCTTCTTCAAGTCTTCAAGCTGTTCGGTGAGGAACTTGTGCCGCTCCTCCAGCGCCGCGAACTCCTCCAGCGCCAGCGGGTTCACCTTTCCGAGCTGTTGATACGCCCGCTCGGCGGCCCTGAGCCGCTTCTCCTGCTCGGTCCGGTCGTAGCGCACCGGCTGGTTGCGGGCGTGCTCCGGCGCCTCGGGGAGCTCCTCGCCCGCCGCCGCGGGCGACGGGGGTACGAGCTGGTCCGGCCCGTAGTCCGCGATCAGCCCGGCCGGCTCGACGCCCAGTTCCTCCAGCGCCTTCGTCTCCAACTGCTCGATCCGCATCCGCTTCTCGGCGCCCAGCACCTCGCCCCGGTGCACCGAGTCCGTCAGCTTGTCCAGCTCGGCCGCCAGTTCGCGGTCCCGGTTGCGCTCCGCGATCAGCTCGGCCTCACGCTCCGTCTTCGCCAGCTCGGCCGCCGACCGCTCCTGCGCGGCCCGCACGAGCGAGACCTCCACATGCGCGAGGAGTTGCCGGCTGCCGCTCGCGACCGCCGTGGCGACCTCGGCCTCGTAGCGCAGCCGGGCGCGCCGGTGCTCGCCGCGCGCCCGCGCGTCCCGCTCCGCGCGCGCCCCCCGGTCGAGCCCGTCCGCCCGCCCCGCGAGCCCCTTGACCCGCTCCTCGTGCGTACGGACCTGGAGCCGCGCCTCCATCTCGGCCTGGCGGGCGTTGGCCCCGTCGGCGGCGAGCCGCTCGCGCACGGAGGTGTCCGGCTCCCGGTCCGCGTCCGGGCCGAACGGCGATTCCTCGCGCGCCGTCAGCAGCCGCTCGGCCAGTTCCTCGGCCTCCTCGGCAGCCCGCTCCAGCGCCTCCTCGGCCCTGGCCACCGCCTCCGCCGTCCGCTCCGCCTCACCGGCCGCGGCCCGCGCCTGCCCGCCGAGCCGGCCGAGCGCCTGGGCGACGGACGACTTCTCCCGGTCGGCCGCGCCGCGCCGGGCCGCCAACTCCTCGACGAGCGCGGAGCACTGCGCGCGCCGCTCCGCCGCCCGCTGTCGCGTCCCGGCCAGCTCCGCGCACCGCACGGCCGACTCGGCGAGCTCCGCCGACGCCTCGTCGACGGCCGCCCGGACCTCCAGCAGGCTCGGCACGCCGGCCGAACCGCCCTGCGCGAAGTGCGCCCCGAGCAGGTCGCCCTCAGCGGTCACCGCGGTCAACCCGGGCCGTGCCGCGACCAGATCCTCGGCGTCCTCCAGCGTCCCCACCACCACGATCCCGCGCAGCAGCCGGCGCACGGCGGGCAGCAGGTGGGCCGGGCCGCGCACCAGCTCCGCCGCGTACGAGGGAC
>NZ_JAYMZR010000042.1:0-57669 GCF_035828615.1 Streptomyces sp. H27-D2
GGCCCGAGGGGGGATGGCCCGAGGGGTGGGGATCTCCGGGACGAGCGTCGGCCAGGGTGGGCGGGGCGGTGGCTGCGGTCCGGCCGGGGGCAGGGCTCGCGCCGGCCCCGTTCCGGTCGGCCCCGCCCCGTTCCGGCCGGCGCTGACCGACCGGCCCCGCCCCGGCCGACAGCCCCCCGCCTCGACCGGCGAGCCCCGCCCCGCCCCGACCAGCCCCGATGCCCGGCTGAGAGATACTGGCGGGTGTGGCGAAGGGAAGCCGTGCGGCGAAAGAGAACCGCGGGGCGAAGGACAAGCGGCTCAGTGGCGGCGCGGCGGGGAAGAGCGGCCCCACGGCGGGGAAGCAGGGGCGCGCCCGTGGCGGCGGCCGGGAGACGGTGACGGCGGACGTCGACGGCGGGCTCGCCGAACTCCGGCCCGACCGTGACCGCCCGCAGGGCTGGTCGCTGCTGATCGACGGCGCGCCGCAGTCCCATGTGGACCTCGACGACCCCGGCTACCTCGACTTCGCCTACCAGCGCAGGCTCGGCCATGTCATCGACGTGGTGGCCCCGGCCGGCCGGCCGATCCAGGTCGTGCACCTCGGCGGCGGCGCTTTCACCCTCGCCCGCTACACCGCCGCGGGCCGCCCCCGCTCCACCCAGCAGATCCTCGAACTCGACGCCGCCCTCGTCCAGCTGGTCCGGCGCGAGCTGCCGTTGGACACCGGCTGGCGCATCAAGGTGCGGAGCGCGGACGCGCGGGCCGGGCTGGCCAAGGTGCCGGACGGCTGGGCGGACCTGATCATCGCGGACGTGTTCAGCGGCGCCCGCACCCCCGCGCATCTGACCAGCGGCGAGTTCCTGACCGAGGTACGGCGCGCGCTGCGCCCCGGCGGGATGTACGCGGCGAACCTCGCGGACGGGCCGCCGCTCGCGCATCTACGGGCTCAGATCGCCACGGCCCGTACGGTCTTCCCCGAACTCGGCCTGATCGCCGACCCCGCCGTGCTGCGCGGCCGGCGCTTCGGCAACGCCGTACTGGTGGCCGGAGACCGGGAACTGCCGCTGGCCGAACTGACCCGGCGGGCCGCCACCGACCCGCACCCCGCGCGGGTGGAGCACGGCCGGGCGCTGCTGGACTTCACGGGGGGCGCGGCAGCGGTGACGGACGCGAGTGCGACGGCGTCGCCGGCTCCGCCCGCCGACGTGTTCGAGTGAGCTGGGGGTCGGCTCCGGCCGGCCCTGGTGGCTCCAGTCCCTGCGGAGGCCCTGCGGAAAGCCCTTGCGGATCCGGTCCCCGTGGCTCCAGTCCCCGCGGATCTAATCCTTGTGGACTTCGACGACCGGCTCGTGGCCGTTCCACGTGCAGAACACCGAGACGCTCGCCGCGCCGCCGGTGAAGGTCACGCGAATCCACTGGTCCTGCTTCCAGACCTGCATCTGCCAGCCGTGATTCGGCGTGGCGGAGACCAGCCCCGCGGAGGTCCGCCCGAGGTCGAAGGTGACCCGGCCGCCCGCCACCGTGGTGGTCTTCACGCTGCTCGACGGGGGCTGCGGAGCGGTGCCCGGCGGGGCCTTCGGGGTGTTGCCGGTGGCACCGGGCGAGTCGCCGGAGTTCTTCGGCTCGCGGGACTTCGAGGGCGTGGCGGACAATGACGGCTTCGAGCGGTGCGTGGAGGAGACCCGGGGTTCGGCGCCGCCGTCGGGCTCGGTCCGCGAGGGCGCGTCGTCGGATATGGGGAGCGCGCGCGGCGGGTCGTACGCCGTACCGGCCATCACCGTGTGGACGCCGAACCACGACAGCGTGACCGCCGCGCCGGTGGCCAGCGTCCAAGCCGCGGCATGGACCAGTGCTCGTTGCATCCGGCCCATACTGCCCCACGCGTACCGCCCCCGTACCGTCTCCGCACGCGACTTGTACCTCATGCGCACTGTGCGAGCGAGACAGGACCCGGGTCTCCCGAATGGCGTACGGTGCCGCCCATGGCAAGTGTGCTGGTGGTCGAGGACGACCAATTCGTACGCTCCGCCCTCATCAGGCACCTGACCGAGGCATCCCACACCGTGCGCAGCGTGGGCACCGCGCTGGAGGCGCTGCGCGAGGTGGCCCACGTCGGATTCGACGTGGTGATCCTCGACCTCGGGCTGCCGGACCTGGATGGGGCCGAGGCGCTCAAGATGCTGCGCGGAATCACCGACGTGCCGGTGATTATCGCCACCGCGCGGGACGACGAGACGGAGATCGTCAAGCTCCTCAACGACGGCGCGGACGACTACCTCGTCAAACCGTTCTCCGTCGAGCACCTCTCCGCCCGGATGGCCGCCGTACTGCGCCGCTCGCGCGCCGCCGCCGGCGCGGAGCCGCCGTCCCGGACGCTCAGGGTCGGCGAGCTGCTCGTCGACCCGCTGCGGCGGCAGGCCCAGCTGGACGGCGCGGCCCTCGACCTCACCCGGCGCGAATTCGACCTGCTCGCCTACCTCGCCGGGCGGCCCGGCGTCGTCGTGCCGCGCCGGGAGCTGCTCGCCGAGGTCTGGCAGCAGTCGTACGGCGACGACCAGACCATCGACGTGCACCTGTCCTGGCTGCGCCGCAAGCTCGGCGAGACCGCCGCCCGGCCGCGCTATCTGCACACGCTGCGCGGCGTCGGCGTCAAGCTGGAGCCGCCCATGGCGCAGCCGCCGCTGATGGAGATGCCGCACGCGGGGCTTCCGCACGCAGGGCATCCACACGCAGGCCATCCGCACGCAGGGCTTCCACACCCGGGCTCGTCCGCATGAGATCGGCGTGAGATGGGCCCTGGTGAAGGTGTGCCTCGCCGTCACCGCCATGGTCGTCATCGCCTTCGCCGTCCCGCTGGGACTCGTCGTCAAGGAGATGGCCGGCGACCGGGCGTTCTCGAACGCCGAGCGGCAGGCCGCCGCCATCGGGCCGGTGCTCGCGATCACCACCGACCGCGAGAAGCTGACCCGCGCCGTCGCCAGCACGGCGGCGGGCGCGAGCGGCATGGCCGTCCATGTGCCGGGCGCCACGGAGGGCGAGGAGGCGGTCGAGATCGGCAACCGCCGCTCCTCGGACCGCGATCTGGCCACCGCCTCCCGCCGGGCCTCGATCGCGCCGGTCCCCGGCGGCTTCGCGCTGCTCCAGCCGACCGCCATCGCCTCCGGCCAGGTCGCGGTCGTCGAGGTGTACGTGCCCGACGACGCGGTCACCAACGGCGTGGCCACCGCCTGGCTGGTGCTGGCCGGCGTCGGCCTCGCGCTGATCGTCGGGTCGGTCGCCACCGCGGACCGGCTCGGCACCCGTATGGTGCGCCCCGCCGAGCAACTGGCCGGGGCCGCGCACGCGCTGGGCACCGGGAAGCTCGGGGTACGGGTTCCCGAGGAGGGCCCGACCGAACTGCGCTCGGCCGCCGTCGCCTTCAACTCCATGGCCGACCAGGTCGTCCAACTCCTCGCCAACGAACGCGAGCTGGCCGCCGACCTCTCCCACCGGCTGCGCACCCCGCTGACCGTGCTGCGGCTCAACGCCGCCTCGCTCGGCGACGGCCCCACCGCCGACCAGACCCGCGCGGCCGTCGCGCAACTGGAGCGCGAGGTCGACCAGATCATCCGCACCGCGCGCGAGCAGCGGACGCACAACCAGCCCGCGGCGGCAGCGGCGGCGGCCGGCTGCGACGTCTCCGAGGTGATCCGTCAGCGGATGGACTTCTGGTCGGCGCTGGCCGAGGACGAGGGGCGCGCGGTACGGCTCGCCGGGGTCGACCGGCCGGTACGGGTGCCCGTAGCGCGGCCCGAACTCGCCGCCGCCCTCGACGCGATGCTCGGCAACGTCTTCCGGCACACCCCGGAGGGCACCGCCTTCGCGGTGGACGTGCACAACGGCGAGGACGCGGTGATCGTGCTCGTCTCGGACGCGGGCCGCGGCATCGCCGACCCGGCCGCCGCGCTGCGCCGCGGGCACGGCGACGGCGGTCCCGGCTCCACCGGTCTCGGTCTCGACATCGTGCGCCGGGTGGCGGAGTCCACCGGCGGGGACGTGCGCATCGGGCGCTCGATGCTCGGCGGCACGGAGGTACGGGTCTGGCTCGGCCTCGACGGCGGGCCGGCCCTGGCCGGCGAGCGGCGGCGCGGCCACCGCGGGGTGGTCAGGCGACGCCGGCGTAAAACGACTGTCTGAAGCGCCGCTGAAGCGCCTGCTGAAGCGACGGTCCGAAGCCCGCCCCGGCCGCTCTGCGCCGCCCACCATTAATCGGCTCCCATGGCCCGCTTAAGAGCGCCATAAGAACTCCGCAAGCCGCACCGATCAAGCGTTTTGTCCGCTCCGGGGTCGCTAGCGTGCTGCTGCACCCACCCCCACAGGATTGAGGCAGTCAGCGATGACGTTCCAGGCCGAAGCCAGCGAAGCCCCGGCAGTCGAGCCGGGCGCCCACCGCCGCCGTCCGCGCGCCAAGGTGAAGCTCATCGGCGCCGCGGTGGCCGCGGTCGTCGTCGCGGGCGGCGCGTTCACCCTCGCGACTTCGGCGCAGGCCGGGCCGGAGAAGGCGAAGCCGGCCGCGAAGCCCGCCGCGGGCAAGGGTTCGGCGGCGACGGCCGGGTTCGCCCCGTACGTCGACACCTCGCTCGCCCCCTCCTACGACATGCTCGGCACCGCGAAGGCGACCGGCGTCAAGGAGTTCAACCTCGCCTTCGTCACCTCCGGCGGCGGCTGCACCCCGAAGTGGGGTGGCGTCACGGAGCTCGGCGACGGCGCGGTGGCCCAGCAGATATCCAAGCTGCGCGAGGCGGGCGGCGATGTGCGGGTGTCGTTCGGCGGCGCGGCCGGCTCCGAGCTCGGCCTCGCCTGTAAGTCCGCGGCGGAGCTGGAGAAGGCGTACGCCAAGGTCGTCGACCGGTTCAAGCTGACCAAGGTGGACTTCGACATCGAGGGCGGCGCCCTCCCGGACACCGCGGCCAACACCCGCCGCGCCCAGGCCATCGCGGGGTTGCAGAAGAGCCACAGCGGCCTGAACGCCTCCTTCACGCTGCCGGTGATGCCCGAAGGGCTGACCCAGGACGGCGTCAACCTGCTCGCCGACGCCAAGAAGAACGGCGTGAAGGTCTCCGCCGTCAACATCATGGCGATGGACTACGGGCCCGCGTACGCAGGCGACATGGGCCAGTACGCGATCGACGCCGCGACCGCGACGCACAAGCAGCTCAAGAGCGCGCTCGGGCTGGGGGACGCGGCGGCCTGGAAGGCGGTCGCCGTCACGCCGATGATCGGCGTCAACGACGTCAACGTCGAGATCTTCAAGGTCGACGACGCCAAGCAGCTGGTGAAGTTCGCCGCGTCGAAGAAGCTGGGCCGGCTGTCGATGTGGTCGGGCACCCGCGACAAGCAGTGCGCGGGCGGCGCCAACAATCAGGCGTCCCCCGTCTGCAGCAGCATCGTCCAGGGCTCGCTGGACTTCACCAAGGCATTCGGCGCCTACAAGGGCTGATCAGGACCATTTCCGACCCCCGCACAGGCGCGCCCCGGCCGGTCCACCCTCACCCTGGCCGGGGCGCGCCCCCTTCTGACTCCGCCCCCTCTCACTCCTGCGCGCCCCCCGGCCGCGGCTCCGGCAGCTCGCCCGTACGCGCCACCTCGGCATACCAGCGGGCGCTCGACTTGAGGGTGCGGGTCTGCGTCGCGTAGTCCACGTAGACCGCGCCGAAGCGCTTCTCGTAGCCGTACGCCCACTCGAAGTTGTCCATCAGGGACCAGAGGAAGTAGCCGCGCAGGTCGACGCCGTCCTCGATCGCGCGGCGCGCGGCGGACAGATGGGCGTGCAGATAGGCGATGCGCTCCGGGTCGTGCACCGCGCCGTCCGCGTCCGGCTCGTCCGCGTAGGCCGCGCCGTTCTCGGTGATGTAGAGCGGCACGCCGGGCGCCTCCTCGCTGAATCGCCGCAGCAGGTCGTAGAGCCCGCTGGGGTCGACCGACCAGCCCATCGCGGTCGGTTCGCCCGGCGGCTGGTGGAAGGCGATGTGCTCGGCGGCCGGCCAGGGAGAGTGCTCGCTGGCCCCGTGCCCGTCCCGGCGCGGGGGCTCGTTGTCAGTGGTGGCTGATACCAATGAAGGCGTGTAGTAGTTGATGCCGAGCGCGTCGAGGGGGTGCTTGATGACGGCCAGGTCGTTGTCGTGCACGAAGGACCAGTCGGTCAGCTCCGCCGTGTCCTTCAGCAGATCCTTCGGATACCGGCCGTGCAGGATCGGGTCGGTGAAGATACGGGTCGCGAGCGCGTCGATGCGCCGGGCCGCGTCGGCGTCCCGCGGCGATGCCGAACGGGGGCGTACGGCGGCCGGGTTGAGGCTGATACCGATCCCGGCGCGGGCGGGCAGCGTGGCGCGCAGCGCCTGAGCGCCCAGCCCGTGCGCGAGGTTGAGGTGATGGGCGGCGCGCAGCGCGGCGAGGGGGTCCGTACGGCCCGGCGCGTGCACCCCGGAGCCGTAGCCGAGGAAGGCGCTGCACCAGGGCTCGTTGAGCGTCGTCCACATCTCGACGCGGTCCCCGAGCGCCTCGCCGACGATCCTGGCGTACTCGGCGAACCGCTCGGCGGTCTCCCGCTGCGGCCAGCCGCCCGCCGCCTCCAACTCCTGCGGCAGGTCCCAGTGGTAGAGCGTCAGCATCGGCTGGATGCCGTGCGTGAGCAGCTCGTCCACCAGCGAGCGGTAGAAGTCGAGGCCGCGCTGCACGGCGGGACCCCGCCCGGTGGGCTGCACCCGAGGCCAGGAGACCGAGAAGCGGTAGGAGCCGAGCCCGAGGCCGGCCATCAGCCGGACGTCCTCGCGCCAGCGGTGGTAGTGGTCGATGGCCACGTCCCCGTTGTGGCCGCCGGCCACCTTGCCGGGGGTGTGGGAGAACGTGTCCCAGATGGACGGGGTCCGGCCGTCCTCCCGGGCGGCCCCCTCGATCTGGTAGGCGGCGGTCGCGGAGCCCCACAGGAAGCCGGGAGGAAAGCGGTGGGGCGCGGTTGCCTCCTGCGGGGCGGCCAGGGGGTCGGGGCTGGAATCGGCAGTGGGGCCGTTCGCGTGGGTGGACAAGGCGCCGGGGACGGGATGGGGGTTGGCGTTGGGGTCGGTATGGGGATTGGCCTGGGGGTTGGTCAGGGAAGTGGTCATGGAAGCGCTCCTGAATTGCGTCGGATCGCAGCGGAGGACCCGCGGCGGCGGGGCGGTCGCGGGCGATCGGGATAAAGAGTCGCGGGACGTCGCGAAGGCGGCGGGCATGGCCGGCCTGGCGGGCGTGCGCGCCGGAGGGGCCGGCCTCGGGTCAGCCCTTGACCGCCCCCTGCATGATCCCGCCCACGATCTGCTTGCCGAAGACCGTGAAGGCGAGCAGCAGCGGCAGCGTGCCGAGCAGCGCGCCGGCCATGATCACCGACTGGTCGGGGATATAGCCGCGGCCGAGTCCGGTCAGCGCGACCTGGACGGTCGGGTTGCCGTTCTGGGTCAAGGCGATGATGGGCCAGAAGAAGTCGTTCCACGCCTGCACGAAGGTGAGCATGCCCAGCACCGCCATCGCCGGTCTGGCCGCGGGGAACACGATGTGCCAGATGATCCGCAGGCTGCTCGCCCCGTCCATCCTGGCGGCCTCGACCAGCTCCGTCGGCAGCGCCTCGGTCAGGTACTGCCGCATGAAGAAGACACCGAAGGCGCTGACCAGGGTGGGCAGGATGACCGCCTGGAGCTGGTCGGTCCACTCCAGCTCGGCGATGGTCATGAACAGCGGCACGACGCTGAGCTGCGGCGGCACCATCATCGTGCCGATGGTGAGCACCAGCAGGATGTTCTTGAACCGGAACCGCAGCTTGGCGAAGGCGAATCCGGCGATGGTGGTGAACAGCACCGTGCCGGCCGCGATGGTGCCCGCCACGATGGTCGTGTTGAGCAGCGCCATGCCCATGTTGGCGTCGGTCCACGCCGTTTCGAGGTTCTTGAAGAGGTTCCCGCCGAACCAGAAGGGCGGCGGGGTCTGGGCGAGCCGGGTGTTGTCGCGGGAGGCCGCGACGGCCGTCCACAGCAGCGGGAAGAGCGAGCCCGCGGCGAAGAGGATCAGCACGGCGTACGTCACCCTGCCGCCGTGCAGGTGCCTGCCGGCGCGCTCACCGGTGCGCCTACCGGCACGTTCGCTGGTCATGCCGTCTCCTCACTGGCTTTTGCGCAGCCGTCGGGTCACCGCGTAGTTGACCGCGGCGATCAGCAGCAGGATCAGGAGCATCGTCCAGGCGATGGCGGAGGCCCGGCCCAGATGGAGGTTGGTCCAGCCCTGTTCGTACATGTAGAGGCCCAGCGTCTGGTACTGGTGGTCGCCGCCGCCGGTCGCTCCGCCGGAGCCGCCGAACAGCAGGGGTTCACCGAAGAGCTGGGTCGCGCCGATGGTCGAGACGACGACCGTGAAGAGGATCGTCGGCCGCAGCGAGGGGATCGTGACGTGGATGAACTGCTGCCATCGCGAGGCGCCGTCCAGCGCCGCCGACTCGTACAGGTCCGCCGGCACGGCCTGCATCGCGGCGAGGTAGATGAGCGTGTTGTAGCCCGTCCAGCGCCAGATCACGATGGTGGAGACCGCGAGCTGGGAGGTCCAGGCGCCGTTCTCCCAGTCGACGTTGTCGATGCCGACCAGGCCGAGGGCCCAGTTGATCATCCCGTAGTCGCGTCCGAAGAGCAGCACGAAGACCAGCGTCGCGGCGGCCACCGAGGTCGCGTACGGGGTGAGGATCGCGACCCGGAAGAACATGCTGCCGCGCAGCCGGTAGTTGAGCAGATGGGCCAGCCCGAGCGCCATCATCAGCTGCGGCACGGTGGAGATCACCCCGATGGTGAAGGTGTTGCCCAGCGCGTTCCAGAAGAAGTCGTCGTCCAGCAGCCGGGAGTAGTTGTGCAGCCCCGCCCACTCCATGTCGTTGGGAGCGGTCAGCTCCACCCGGTGCAGGGAGGCCCAGCCGGTGTAGATCAGCGGGAACAGCCCGAAGGCGGCGAAGAAGACGAAGAAGGGCGAGACGAAGAGGTACGGGCTCCAGCGCACGTCCCGCCGGTAGCGGCGGCTGCGCCGTTCCCGGCGGCGGTCCTCGGCGGCGCTGCCTCGGGGCGGTGGGGGCGGGGCCGCGCCCCCCGGGTGCTCGGAGGGCGCGGCGGTGCCGGACTGCCGGGCCATCCGGATCACTGGTCCAGCGCGTTGTCGATGGTCTTGACCGCTGCCTTCCAGCCCTCATCGGGTGACTTGCCCTGCTGGTCCACCTGGAGCAGGCCGATGTCGGTGAGGTTCTGCTGGATCGCCAGGTCCTTCGGACCGAGGATCTGGGTCGGGATGCCCTTCGCGGCGGCCGAGAAGATGTCACCGATCGGCGCGTTGTCGAAGTACGGGTGCTTGGCGTCGGCCACGGCCGGCAGGTCGTACGCGGCCGACGCGCTCGGCCAGCTGCCGCGCTTCTCGAACAGCTTCGCCTGCTGTTCGGGCGCGGTCAGCCAGGCGGCCAGCTTCACGGCCTCCTCCTTGTTCTTCGCGCCCTGCGGCACGCCGAGGAAGGAGCCGCCCCAGTTGCCGGGCTTGGGCGCGGCGGCGACGTCCCACTTGCCCTTGCCCTTGGCGCCGGCCTTGCT
This sequence comes from Streptomyces sp. H27-D2, assembly GCF_035828615.1. Lineage (NCBI taxonomy): Bacteria > Bacillati > Actinomycetota > Actinomycetes > Kitasatosporales > Streptomycetaceae > Streptomyces > Streptomyces sp. H27-D2. The sequence goes on from NZ_JAYMZR010000042.1 coordinate 9,606, forward strand.
CTGGATATAGCCGAGCATCCACGGCGGGCAGGAGACGGTGGCGAACTTGCCGTTCGCGTACGCCTGGTCCCAGGACTTCTGGAACTGCTGGAGTCTGGCGGTCAGCTTGCCGGTCGCGGCCTTGGTCGCGATGCCCCAGGCGTCCTTGACGGCGGGGCTCTCCTTGTAGATGACCTTGCCGCTCTTGTCGTAGTAGCGCTCCGCGCTGCTGGAGATGACCGCGTTGAAGACGCCGCCGGCCGAGTCGACGAACGAGGTGCCCGAGGGCCCCTTGTCCATGTAGTCCTTGCCGGTGTCGAGGTACTTCTGCCAGTCGCCGGCCCACAGCTTGCCGACCGCCGCACGGCCGGTCGGCAGCCCCGCCTTCTTGAACAGGTCCTTTCGATAGCAGATCGCCATCGGCCCGATGTCGGTGCCGAGCCCGATGGTCCGGCCGTCCCCGGTGGTCGCCTGCTGCCATTTCCAGTCGATGAAGTCGGACTTCCGCACGCCGTCCGCCTTCGAGAGATCGACGAACTTGCCGGCCTGCTTCTCGGTGATCTCGGCGATGTTGTTGACCTCGATGCCCTGGATGTCGGCCAGGCCGCTGCCCGCCGCGAGGTGGGTCAACAACTGCGGGTAGTAGTTCTCGTTCCGCTCGATCACCGTCTGCTTGATGCTGATGTCCGGGTGGAGCTTCTCGTACTCCTTGTACAGCCCGGCCTCCTGGAGGCCGAAGGTGCCGAAGAGCCCGACCGTGACGGTGGTCTTTCCCTTGCCGCCACCCGCGCCGGACGACCCGGCGGCGTCGGAGTCGTCGCCGTCGTCGGCGCAACCGGCGAGGAGACCGGTGCCGAGTGCGGCGATGGCCGCGAAGGCCACCACCCTGCGGGACGTACGGGTTCTGCTGCGCATTGAGTCCTCCAAGTGCCCTGCTGCCAGGGGCCCTGATGACGGGTGCCGGGGAGACCCGGCCGTGGCTGGGGAATGTGCGGTGTACGGGTATCGCCGGCCTCGGGCCGGGCGGGTAGCGTGCGGGATGTGTACACGCCCAGTACTGTGGGAGCGCTCCCACCTTCGATGTGTTGAAGAGTTGCGGCTGGCTCGGGGAGTGTCAAGGCTACGGACGCCGCAACTTGCCCCGGGTCCCCTGTTGTTGAATGGCGCGACCGATGATGTGACGGATCGACGCGACTGGACGGCATGGCCGCATGACGCGACGGGTGATCGACGAAGGCTGGAGGCGGACATGGCGGTGAGCGGACGGCACGGCGGCAGGCCCACCCTGGAAGAGGTGGCGGCCCGCGCGGGCGTCGGCCGCGGGACCGCGTCCCGCGTGATCAACGGATCGCCGCGGGTCAGCGAGACGACCAGGGCGGCCGTCGAACAGGCCGTGGCCGAGCTGGGGTACGTGCCGAACCGGGCGGCCCGCGCGCTGGCGGCCAACCGTACCGACTCCATCGCGCTGGTGATCCCGGAGCCCGAGACCCGGCTGTTCGCCGAGCCCTACTTCTCCGGCATCATCCGCGGTGTCGGCGCGGAACTCGCCGACACCGAGATGCAGTTGCTGCTCACCCTGATCGGCACCCCGAAGGAGCGCCGGCGGCTCGCGGACTACCTCGGCGCGCACCGCGTAGACGGCGTCCTGCTGGTCTCCGTGCACGCCGACGACCCGCTGCCCGACCTGCTGGCCCGCATCGGGATGCCCGCGGTGCTCAGTGGCCGCCGCTCCGGCCACGAGCCCGTCCCGTACGTCGACTCGGACAACGTCGGCGGCGCGCGGACGGCCGTGCGGCACCTCATCGAGCGGGGCCGCCGTGAGGTCGCCACGATCACCGGCCCGCTGGACATGTACGTCGCCCAATGCCGCCTCGACGGCTACCGCCTGGCCCGCTCCGCCGCCGGACACGCCCCCGACGAACAGCTCGTCGCCCACGCCGACTTCACCGAGGAGGGCGGCCGGCGCGCGATGCGCGAGCTGCTGGAGCGGCGGCCGGGCGTGGACGCGGTCTTCGCCGCCTCCGACGTGATGGCCTCGGGCGCCCGCCAGGTGCTGCGCGAGAGCGGCCGCCGGGTGCCGGAGGACATCGCGCTCGTCGGCTTCGACGACTCGGCGGTGGCCCGGCACATGGACCCGCCGCTGACGAGCGTCCGGCAGCCGATCGAGGAGATGGGGCGCGCGATGGCCCGCGTGCTCCTGTCGGAGATATCCGCGCGCCGGGCGCCGGGGGCGGTGGCTGAGGCCGTGCCTGGGGCTGCGGTTACGGCCGGGGCCGGTGCTGCGGCGAGCCGTGCGGACAGCTCGCGGCTCGTCCTCCCCACGGAACTGATCTGCCGGGCGTCATCCTGATCGGAGCCCCGCCCGGTCGCGGCCCCCCTCAGCCCCCTCCACCGGCCGCGCCAGCCACGCTGTCCGCTCCGGCAGCCCGGACCGACGAGACGTAGCGGCCGGGCGTGATGCCCAGATGCCGCGAGAAGTGCCGGCTCAGGTGCGCCTGATCGTAGAACCCGGCCTCGGCGGCGACCTCCGCCGGCCGTCGGCCTTCCAACAGCAGCCGCCGGGCCCGGTCGACGCGCCTGCCGGTCAGGTAGGTGTGCGGCGGGAGTCCGTACGTCTGCTTGAAGCTGCGGATCAGGTGGGTGGGGTGGGCCTGCAGGATCGCGGTCGCCTCGCGCAGTGACATGCCGGCCGTGATCCGGGCGTCCAACAGCTCCCTGAGCTCCGCCGCGAGCCGCCCGGCCCCTCGGCCCGGCACGGCGGGCAACGCGTCGGCGAGCCGCACGAGCAGCCGCTCGCGGATGAACGCCAGCCGGGATTCGGCCTCGAACGCGTCTTCCTCATGCCCGAGAGCGGTGTGCAGCCGGTCGATCCGGCCGCGCAGCAGCGCGTCGTCCAGCACGGGCGCGCCGACGGCCGTCCCGACCAGCGACCCGGGCAGCACCGCCGCGTCGAGATACAGCACGCGCTTGCGGAACCCGGCCGGGGTGACGGTCCGCCCGTCGTGCGAGACGCCGGGAGGCAGCAGCAGGGTGCTGCGGGCCCCGGTGGCGCCGTGCCGGCGGCGGTCGAGCGCGAAGTCGACGCAGCCGTCGTCGACGATCATCAGCGTCCAGGTGTCATGGGTGTGCGCCGGATAGGCGTGGCCGACGAAGTGGGCGTGAAAGACCTCGGCGACCCCCGCGACTTGCGGTCGCCAGGCGGTGATCCGCGATCGTGATCGCTCTTCCGGCATGTCAGGAACGTACAAGACCGGGCGGATGCGGTCGCGGCAGAGTCATGCCGGTGGACCGGGAAACCGGCAACTCCTCGGTGTGCAGCGTCTGTCAGCGCCACCTGATGCCTGTCGGCACCCCTTCGGAAGGACCCGCATGACCCTAGGCACGCCTGCTGTCCCCGCCGCAGCTTCGTCCATCAACCTCGCCGAGAGACTGTCGCGGTTCAGCGAGCTCTGGATGCCCAAGAAGATCGCCGATCTCAACGACTACGAAGTGAAGATCACCAAGCTGAAGGGCGAGTTCATCTGGCACACCCACGAGGACACGGACGAACTCTTCATCGTCATCAGCGGTCTGCTGACCATCCAACTGCGTGACGGTGACGTCACTCTCGCGCCGGGTGAGCTGTACGTCGTCCCGAGAGGCGTGGAGCACTGCCCGAGGGCGGACGAGGAGACCGCGATTCTGCTGCTGGAGCCTGCCGGGGTCGCCAACACGGGTGATGCGGGCGGAGAACGGACTGCGGTGCTTGAGACGTTGCGTTGAGGGGGCCGGTCGTGGGCCTGCCCCCGTGGGCCTCGGCCGGGCGCTCAGGCCCGGACAGCGCGGGGCGATGCGGGCTTCGGGGTTGAGCGCGGCCCCCGAGACGAAAGCCAGGGCCTGGGTGATGATCCGGTCGGCCACCTCGATGGACAAGCCGGGGTTGTTGTCACGGACGGTTGCGGTGATTACGTCGAACTCTTCCGCGGTCAGTAGCGTTCGGGGGGCTCGGATGCTCATGGGTTCTCTTCGGGTGGGTGGCTGCCGCTACGTGGCTGGGGTAGGGCGCTGACGGCCTCAGGGCAGCCCGTCAGCGCACAGTCCGGCCGGCCGGGAGACTCAGCCACAGCAGGGCCGCGAGGCCGGCGCTGAGCACGAGTGCGCAGCCGTCACGCATCGGGGTGCTGTTCGAGGAGCCAGCGGCAGTCGCGGGCGAGCTGGTGGACCTGGCGCTGTGCGGAGAACAGCCCTGCGCCGAGGCCGTGGCCGACCTGGCGGCGGATGCCGCCCAGGCGGGCGCGGTGCCGGTACCATTCCCTGCCGCCGTGCCACATCCGGTCGACCTTCGCTTCGACCTCGGGGAGCAGCAGGTGGATGTGGTCGCGCAGCAGTTGCTCCAGTTCGGCGAGTTCCTCGCAGCGGAGCGGGGCGCTGCGCTCGGTCAGGCTGTGACTGATCGTCTTCTGAATGGCGTCCCGGTCGTGCCGGCCCGCGCCGCCGATGTCGATCACGCCCTCGGCAGACAGCCATGTCGGACGGATGGGCCGCTCTGCGTCGCTGCTCCACCTGGTCATGACCAGGACGGTAGAGATGGGCGCGGATCAGCCGCCAGGAAGTTGCGGGAAGTTGCGGAGAATCAGCCCAGCGAGTCGATCGCAGCCGTGATCAGCCTCCGCGCCCTCTCGCCGTAGACCGCCATCTGAGACATGCGCTCGAAGGTCTTGATGTACGCGGCGATCTCGCTGGGCTGTGTCACCGTCACCTTGGCCGTCAACAACTCGACGTGCACGCGCTGCGTGTCGAAGATGGTGAAGGTCTCCAGCGTCCACATCCGGCGCGGTGCCCGCCGGGGGAGAACGCCCAAGGACACCGAGGGCAGCGCCATATCGGCCAAGAGGTAGCCCAACTGGCCAGCCATGACCGTGGTGTTGCCGAACAGTCGGTAGAGGATGTCCTCCTCGATGAGCAGCGCGAACCGGTGGTCGCCTTCGCGGATGACGTGGGAGCGTGCGACCCGCGCGGCTGCTGCCTGAGCGGAGCCGTCCGGTGTTTGCTGGAACTCGCTGATCATGGTCAGCGGAGCGGCCGCGTACTCCTGGCTGGGCGAGGCCGGGCACCACGTTGGAGCGGTAGACGCGGAACTGCCGGGTCTGCTCGATAGGGGAACGAAGTCCTCCTGCGCCTTGCGCATCCCGGCCCGGTGCAGCTGCCGCCATTCCACGTACATCGAGTCAGCCGTACGGGAGGCCGCGATCAGATCCTCGATCTGGCCCTCGGCGCCGCACGCCGTGCACCACGCCCGGATGTCGTCATCGGACGGCGTGGCTCTGGCGTTCTCGATGCGGGAGGACTTCGCGGGATGCCAGCCACACCGCTGGGCGGCCTCGGGCCCGGTCGGCCGAGCGTCCAAGCGTGCCTCGCGCAGCCGGCGGGCGACGGCCTTGCGGGCTTCCTGGACGCTGGACGAGGGGGACAGGGGCATGGGTGGCTATCTGACCCTGCCCGACCGTGAGGCCGACAAGGGGCGAGGGTGCGTGGCGGGCGGCTCGACCAAATTCTTGAACTGGGCGACGCTTGCCTCGTCGCCGAACTTCGGGCTCTGCCGCTGTCCTTTGCGGCCCGTGGACCCGTCGGACCTGCCGGTCGGCCGTGCGGTTGGACATGAAGAAGGCCCGGCCTGCGTTCGCAGGCCGGGCCTTGATCACTTGGGGTGAGTAACGGGACTTGAACCCGCGACTTCCTGGACCACAACCAGGTGCTCTACCAGCTGAGCTATACCCACCATGTTCGATGTTGTGCGCACCGACGAGGAAAAGTGTACAGGGTCCGCGGGGGTGCTCGCGCCCGGTTTTCCCTGGCCGCTTTTTGGTCGGTGGCGGGGGTGGGAAAGGGGGAGCGAGCGGGGCCGCTAGTGCCCTCCCGGCAAGCTTTGCCCCGTCGCGCCGCCCAGCACGCACGCTCGCGGCGTTGGCCAAAAGCCCTGGTAGCTCCTCCCCCAAGGACTCCGACAAGCTCCGTCCAGGGGGGACCCCCACCAAGGACTTCCGGCCGCCTTGCGATCGCACGCACTGGACGACGCTCCTTACCGGGCAAACATTGCCGGTCGCGGCACTAGCCGGCCGGGAGCGCGTGTTTCGCCGCGATCGCCTTGGCCGTGTCGGAGTCGGGGCCGGGCTGCGGGACGAAGACCGCTTCGCGGTAGTACCGCAGCTCGGCGATGCTGTCCTTGATGTCGGCGAGTGCCCGGTGATTGCCGTTTTTGTCCGGGCTGTTGAAGTACGCCCGGGGGAACCAGCGCCGGGCCAGTTCCTTCACCGAGGAGACGTCGACGATCCGGTAGTGCAGGTAGCCCTCCAGGGACGGCATGTCCCGGAAGAGGAAGCCGCGGTCGGTGCTGACCGAGTTCCCGCACAGCGGGGCCTTGCCCGGCTCCTTCACCTGCTCGCGGACGTACGCCAGCACCTGCCGCTCGGCGTCCTCCAGTGTCGTGCCGCCCTCCAGCTCGTCGAGCAGCCCGGAGGCGGTGTGCATGGCGCGCACCACGTCGGGCATGGTGGTGAGCGCTTCGGCGGGGGGCCGGATGACGATGTCGACCCCCTCGCCCAGCACATTCAGCTCAGAGTCGGTCACGAGAGCGGCCACCTCGATGAGCGCGTCGTCGGTCAGCGAGAGACCGGTCATCTCGCAGTCGATCCAAACCATGCGGTCGTTCATGCGTCTCACCCTACGGGGCGCTCTCGCTGGCCGGGCAGCACAGGGCGTCCCGGAGCGCGTCCGCCCTGATCGGGCGAGCGTGGAGCGTACGGGTCGGTGTCCGGCCGTCCGGCCTCGCCGAGCGATTTCGCCCCGGTGGGACCGGCCGGTGTGACGGACCCCGCGGGACCGGCGCTCCCGGCGGGTCCGACGGACCCGGGCAGCCCCATGGCGCCGCTGACGCCCCCGACAGCGGTGATCGCCGCTGCGGCCGTCGTCGCGCGCTCGCCACGCTCCGGCGGCCCGGTCTGCGGCCTGCGGGCGCGGTAGGCGGCCCGGTAGGCGGCCGGGGAGGAGCCGAGCTGGCGGCGGAAGTGGCCGCGCAGCGCGACGGGCGAGCGGAAGCCGCAGCGGCCCGCGACCTCGTCGACCGAGTAGTCGGAGGTCTCCAGCAGCCGCTGCGCTTGCAGCACCCGCTGGGTGATCAGCCACTGCAGCGGCGCGCTGCCGGTGAGCGAGCGGAACCGCCGGTCGAAGGTGCGGCGGCTCATATAGGCGCGGGCGGCCAGAATCTCCACGTCGAACTGCTCGTGGAGATGCTCCAGCGCCCAGGCGACGACCTCGGCCAGCGGGTCGGCGCCGATCTCTTCCGGTAATGACCGGTCGAGATAGCGCTCCTGGCCGCCGTTGCGCCGGGGCGGTACGACCAGCCGGCGGGCCAACGCGTTGGCGGCGTCGGCGCCGTGGTCGGTCCGTACGACGTGCAGGCACAGGTCAATGCCCGCGGCCGTACCGGCCGAGGTGAGCACGTCGCCGTCGTCCACGAAGAGCTCTCGCGGGTCCACATGGACGGACGGGTAGCGCTTGGCGAGCGTCGGCGCGTACATCCAGTGCGTGGTCGCGGGGCGGCCGTCGAGCAGTCCGGCGGCCGCGAGCACGAAGGCGCCGGTGCACAGACCGACGATCCTGGCGCCCTCTTCATGGGCGCGCCGCAGCGCGTCCAGCGCGGCGCTGGGTGGTGGTTGGGTGATGGACCGCCAGGCGGGCACAACAACGGTGCCTGCCCTGGCCAGCGCCTCCAAACCATAGGGTGCGGAGAGTTCCAGCCCACCGGTGGTGCGCAGTGGTGAATCTTCGCCCGCGCACACGAGTAGTCGGTAGCGTGGGACGCCGGCGTCCTGGCGGTCGATGCCGAAGACGGAGAGCGGGATGGAACTCTCAAAAATAGGGCCGCCGCTGAAAAGCAGTACCGCGACAATTTCGCGGCGGCGGCGCGCGGAGAGTTTGCGCCCGGTCTCTGGTGCGGCAGTGGCGTCCTGGCTCATGGCACTAAGCCCCCCTCGGTCGTCTCGCCCTCTCGGTCCTGCACGTTTCCCCCGCCGTGATATCCAAGATCGAATCTACTGTGTTCCATGAGGTCGGCGTGACAAGTTCACCACCCGGCGCTATGTCGACATGACAACTTGGCGTGAAGCATTCGATCACGAAGCGTTCCACTCGTAGGCCCTGCTGGGAAGTACGCCTATCGCCCATGCCCGTTCCCCGTAGGGTGCACACGCCCGCAGCGCTCCTTTCCTCCCTGGTCCAGCGAGGATTGAGCGTCGCGTTTGCCAAGGGATGTTCCCGAGCCTGAAGTTGGCCGAAAAGGGACCGCGATCAGGCGTGTGAGCCCCTCACTCGCCCGGCGTGCGGTCCTCGTGACGCCGTCCGCCCCTGTGCGCTCCCGGGCAGGCTCCCTCCCGGTGGCCGCCGTGGGGTAGGCGCCGCGCGTCCGGGATGCGGGCTCCGGCGCGCTCGGACCGGCACAGCAGCGCGCGGCAGGCGGTGGTCACGGCGGCGAGCCCGAGGGCGACGGCCGACGCGGCTCCGACCGGCGATCCCCAGATGACCACGGCGAGCGGAAGCAGTCCGCAGCTGAATGCTCCCCAGCGCACCCCGTCGCTCACCGGGGCGGTGTGGGCGGTCGATGGTCCGTTCACGGCGTACTCCTTCCGGGTGGGCAGGTAGGACAACGCCGTCCGCGCCGCCGGGACACTGTGCGGCGGCGGAAGAGGTGCGTACGGGCGTACGCCGGGAGGGCGCGTGGGGGCATTGCGCTACCGGCGCGGCTCCGGCATGCTCCGTGGAGGCTCTGGGCAGGCGGGGAGTGCCGCCGTACCCTTGTGGGTAGGGCATTGGGAAGATGATTCCCGGTCGCATCCAAGAGCTGTGATCAGCCCGCAGGTACCCGCTCAGCCAACCGCACGATCCAGCCCACTGCCGTTCCCTCCGCAAGAGGACCTCCTTCGCCGAGAAATCGATGGCCGGTCACGAAATCCCAGAACCTGCGGACCGCAAGCAAGTCGCCGATCCGAGCGCGACTCCCGATGCGGCGACTCAGACACGCCATGCGTGCGATCCGGCGTTCCGCCACGGCGTCGTCGTCGGCTTCGACGGCTCGACGTCGAGCGAGCGGGCGCTGGCCTACGCGATCGGCATGGCCCTGCGCTCCGGCTCCGGCCTGATCATCGTCCATGTGGCCAACCGGCTGCCGACGACGGTCTGGGCGGGCTGCGAGCCCCCGGTCTTCGTGGACGTTCCCGATCACCGCACCGAGGTGCTGGGTCTGGAGCTGGCCTGTGCGGACTATCTCGCCGAGGTGCCCTGGATCCTGGTCGAGCGGGGCGGCGACATCTGCCACGAGTTGGAGGAGGTCGGCCGGGAGTACTCGGCCGACGCGATCGTGGTGGGCTCCACGCACGGGCTGGTCGGCCGGATCTTCGGCTCGGTCGCCGGGCGGCTGGCGCGGCGGGCGCAGCGGCCGGTGGTCGTCATCCCCTAGCGCGGCCTGCGGTCCTTACCGGGCGGCGCGTTCCGAACGTGATCCGCGTGCGCTCCGCAGTCTCGCGGGCACGTTCCGCGCATCTCAGGGTCACATTCCGGCCGCCCCCGTTTGTTTCTACTTTGGCAAGTCGTTGACGGGTCGCCGACGGACTTCTCCGGATTTCTGATGAAGCCTCAACAATCCCGTCGGTGCGCGCAGTCGATAAATCTACCCGCACGTAGGAAGTGGATTGGGCATTTATGACGGGTAGACACCAGTTACGGGCCGCCCGACGTGCTGCCGTCCGGGAGGTGACGGTTCCCGTACGGCAGCTGCGCAGCCGGCGTAATGGGCGACGCCGGCTCAGGGGAGGCGGTCTCCCACGCATGTGGTGGCAAGCGTGGGAGCACCGCCCTCCGGCCCGTCAGCGGCGCCGGTGTTCCCGATCGCGATCGTTCGGCACGGCGGCCCCCCGGCTCCCGGACGGCCGCCGCGGGACGGCTATTCGACCGTGACGGACTTCGCGAGGTTGCGCGGCTTGTCGATGTCGCGGCCCAGGGCCAGCGCCGAGTGGTAGGCGAGCAGTTGCAGCGGGATGCCCATCAGGATCGGGTCGAGCTCGACCTCGTTCTTCGGCACCAGCAGCGTGTGGTCGGCCTTCTCCTGCACCTGGTGCGCGACGGCGAGGATGCGGCCGCTGCGGGCCTTGATCTCCTCCAGCGTCGCGCGGTTCTTGTCCAGCAGGTCGTCGTCCGGCACGATCGCGACGGTCGGCACGTCGGGCTCGATCAGCGCGAGCGGCCCGTGCTTGAGCTCCGAGGCGGGGTACGCCTCCGCGTGCACGTAGCTGACCTCCTTGAGCTTCAAGGACGCCTCGCGGGCCACCGGGTAGCCGCGCACCCGGCCGACGAACATCATGCTCTTGGCGTTCGCGTACTCGGCGGCCAGCTTGGCGATCTCGTCCTCGCCGCGCAGCACCTCGGCGATCTGCGCGGGCAGCTTGCGCAGCCCGGCGATGATGCGCTTGCCGTCGGCCACCGACAGGTCGCGGATGCGGCCCAGGTGCAGGGCGAGCAGCGCGAAGGCGACAGCGGTGTTGGTGAAGCACTTGGTCGACACGACGCAGACCTCGGGGCCCGCGTGCACGTACACGCCGCCGTCCGTGGCGCGCGCGATGGCGCTGCCGACGACGTTCACCACGCCCAGCACGCGAGCGCCCTTGCGCTTCAGCTCCTGAACGGCCGCGAGCGTGTCGTAGGTCTCGCCGGACTGGCTGACGACGATGTACAGGGTCTCCGGGTCCACCACCGGGTTGCGGTAGCGGAACTCGCTCGCGGGCTCCGCGTCGGCGGGGATGCGGGCCAGCTCCTCGATGAGCTGCGCGCCGATCTGGCCCGCGTGATAGGCCGAGCCGCAGCCGAGGATCTTGACCCGGCGCACCCCGCGCGCCTCGCGGGCGTCGAGGTTGAGCCCGCCCAGGTGCACGGTCGCGAACCGGTCGTCGATGCGCCCGCGCAGCACGCGGTCCACGGCGTCCGCCTGCTCGCAGATCTCCTTGTGCATGTACGTGTCGTGGCCGCCCATGTCGTACGACTCGGCCGCCCACTCCACGGTGGTCGGCGAGGCGGAGGTGCGGCTGCCCTCGGTGGTGTACGTGCGGTAGTCGTCGGCCTTCAGCGTCGCCATCTCGCCGTCGTCCAGGGTGACGACCTGGCGGGTGTGGCTGACCAGGGCGGCGACGTCCGAGGCGATGAACATCTCGTGCTCGCCGATGCCCAGCACCACGGGGGAGCCGTTACGGGCGGCGACGATGCGGTCGGGGAAGTCGGCGTGCAGCACGGCGATGCCGTAGGTGCCCTCGACGCCGGTCAGCGCTTGGCGGACCTTCGCCTCCAGGGTGTCGGCCGTCGAGCGTCCGATGAGGTGGGCGAGCACCTCGGAGTCGGTCTCGGAGGCGAACTCGACGCCGTCGGCCTCCAGTTTGGCGCGCAGCTCCGAGGCGTTGTCGATGATGCCGTTGTGGACGATCGCGACCTTGCCGTCCGCGTCCAGGTGCGGGTGCGCGTTCTCGTCGTTGGGGGCGCCGTGGGTGGCCCAGCGGGTGTGCGCGATGCCGGTGGTGCCCGCGAAGCGCTTCGGCAGCCGGGCCTCCAGGTCACGGACCCGGCCCTTGGCCTTGGCGATCTTCAGGCCGCCCGACTTGCCGCCGGCGTGCAGCGCGATGCCGGCCGAGTCGTAGCCGCGGTACTCCAGCCGCTGCAAGCCCTCCAGCAGCAGTGGCGCGACATCCCGCTTGCCGATGTATCCAACGATTCCGCACATGTCTGAGGCCCTCCCGGGCGGTAGTCGTTCAGTGCTCAGTCGTTCAGTCGTTCAGTCGTTCAGTGCTCAGGCGTGGACGAGGTGCCCGGCGGGCCTGGGGTCCGGCGCGGGCGGTGTGCTCAGCCGTAGACGACGCGGCGCAGTTGCCGCAGCGAGAGATCCGGCGGCGCCACCGCGCGGTGCGGCAGCTCGGCCGCGATCCGCTCGAAGATGTCCGCGTTGACCAGCCCGCCGGACTGGAGCTCGCGGTGGCGGCGGCGGATGAACTCCTCGGTCGTCTCGTCGAAGTACGCCAGCACGTCCAGCACCACCCGGGCGGCCTCGCCGCGCTGCAGCGGCGTGCTGCGCATCAGATGGTCGATGAGGTCCTCATGGGACGAGCGGCGATCGGGCACCCGTCGATATTGCGGCGAGCGCGGGGTTTTTTGCAAGAATCCTGCCCGATATCGGGCAGGATTCGGCCGGAAGGGGCCTGTCTGCGTCTTCGGCGAGGGATGCGGCGAGTCCCGGCAGGGATAACAGTGGTCTACACCTTGACGGCCCTTGGGGCGCACGGTACTCAAGGTAAGCATTCGGTCGCTCCATGCCATGTGTCGCTCCATGCCGGCTCTGGTCATGTCTCGCACGAAGCACGCCGAAGGGAAGTTACGTGAAACGACGCAGACTCCTCTGTTCCCTGCTGCTGGTCTCGGCAGCGGGCCTCAGCACCGTCGCCGCCGCGCCCGCCGAGGAGGTTCCGGCCGACGACGCCGCCGCCTCCCACGCCGCGCCCGGCATCCGGCCGGCCGCCCCCGGCCCGCTCGGCCGGGTGGTGCCCGCACCGGCCTCGGTGAAGCCCGGCGGCAGCTCGTACACGATCAGCGGCAGCACCCCGATCCGGATCTCCGGCGACTCCGGCCGGGCCCGCGGCGTCGGCGACTACCTGGCGGGCCTGCTGCGCCCCGCCACCGGCTACGACCTGCCGGTGACCACCCGGGCCGGCGACGACGGCATCCTGCTCAAGCTCGGCGGGCAGCGCGCGCTCGGCGCCGAGGGATACCAGCTCGCCGTGCGCCGCGGCTCCGTCTCGATCACCGCGAACAAACCCGCCGGGCTCTTCCACGGCGTGCAGACGCTGCGCCAGCTGCTGCCCGCCTCGATAGAGCGGGAGAGCCGCCAACGCGGGCCCTGGACGCTGCCCGGCGGTTCGATAGCGGACTCGCCGCGCTACGGCTACCGCGGCGCGATGCTCGACGTCTCACGGCACTTCTTCAGCGTCGCCAAGGTCAAGCGCTATATCGACCAGCTCGCGCTGTACAAGGTCAACAAGCTGCACCTGCACCTCTCGGACGACCAGGGCTGGCGTATCGCCATCGACTCCTGGCCCCGGCTGACGACGTACGGCGGCAGCACCCAGGTCGGCGGCGGGCACGGCGGCTACTACACCAAGGGCGACTACCGGGAGATCCTGCGGTACGCCGCCGACCGCTATCTGGAGGTCGTGCCCGAGATCGACATGCCGGGCCACACCAACGCGGCGCTGGCCTCGTACGCCCAGCTGAACTGCGACGGGATCGCGCCGCCCCTCTACACCGGCACCGAGGTCGGCTTCAGCTCGTTCTGTGTGCCGAAGGCGATCACCTACGACTTCGTGGACGACGTGATCCGCGAACTGGCCGCCATGACGCCCGGCAAATATCTGCACATCGGCGGCGACGAGGCGCACTCGACCAGCCATGCGGACTACGTGAAGTTCATGGACCGGGTGCAGCCCGTGGTCGCGAAGTACGGCAAGACCGCGATCGGCTGGCACCAGCTGACCGGCGCCCACCCGGCCAAGGGCACGGTCGCGCAGTACTGGGGCCTGAACGGCAAGGAGAAGGAGGTCGCGGACGCGGCCAAGGCGGGCACCCCGCTGATCCTCTCGCCCGCCAACCGCGCGTACCTCGACATGAAATACACCAAGGACACCCCGCTGGGGCTGGACTGGGCGGGCCTGGTCGAGGTCAAGCAGTCGTACGACTGGAACCCGGCCGCCTACATCGAGGGCGCGCCCGCCTCCGCGGTGCTCGGCGTCGAGGCGCCGCTGTGGTCGGAGACCCTCTCGACCAGCGCCCACATCGAGTTCATGGCCTTCCCGCGGCTCCCGGGCATCGCGGAACTGGGCTGGTCGCCGCAGTCGACGCACGACTGGGATGCCTACAAGGTACGGCTCGCGACGCAGGGGCCGCGGTGGGATGCGATGGGCATGGACTACTACCGCTCGCCGCAGGTGCCTTGGCCGGCTGAGTAGCCGGCGTCGGGCGGGTCGGGTCTGTTGCGGTGACCGGCAGGGTTCTTTCCCCCCGGGGGAGACGCCCACCGGGGTTGCGCGCCCTTCGGGCTGCGCTGTCCTCAATCGCTGGGGGAGGGCTGAATTTTCAGCCCGTCCGGCGATTGAGGACACCCCCGTCCAGGGGCTGAGGACACCCGTCCACCTAGCTGTGGGCACACCCTCCACCGGGCCGGTGCCCCGGTCACGCCAGTGCGACCCGCACTAGAGCCCCAGCTCTCGTGCGATAAGCATCCGCTGCACCTCACTCGTGCCCTCGCCGATTTCGAGGATCTTGGAGTCCCGCCACATGCGGGCGACCGGGTACTCGTTCATGAAGCCGTAGCCGCCGTGGATCTGGGTGGCCTCGCGGGCGTTGTCCACCGCGATCGTGGATGAGTAGAGCTTCGCGAGCGCCGCCTGCTTCTTGAACGGCTCGCCGAGGACCAGCCGGGAGGCCGCGTCGCGCCAGGAGACGCGGGCGGTGTGGGCGCGCATCTCCATGTCGGCGATCTTGAACTGGATCGCCTGGTTGTCGCCGATCGGCCTGCCGAACGCCTTCCGGGTCTTCGCGTACGACAGGGACTCGTCGACGCAGCCCTGGGCGAGGCCGGTGGCCAGGGCGGAGATGGCCACCCGGCCCTCGTCGAGAATGCGCAGGAACTGGGCGTAGCCGCGGCCCTCCTCGCCGAGCAGGTTGGCGGCGGGCACCCGGCAGTCGGCGAAGGACAGCTCGCGGGTGTCCGAGGAGTTCCATCCGACCTTGGAGTACGGGGCGGCGACGGTGAAGCCGGGGGCGCCGGACGGCACGATGATCGTGGAGATCTTCGGGCGGCCGTCGGGCTTGCGGCCGGTGACGGCGGTGACGGTGACCAGGCCGGTGATGTCCGTGCCGGAGTTGGTGATGAAGCACTTGGAGCCGTTGATCACCCACTCGTCCGTCGCCTCGTCCAGCCGGGCGGTGGTGCGGGTGCCGCCGGCGTCCGAGCCGCACTCGGGCTCGGTCAGGCCGAACGCGCCGAGCACCTCGCCCGCGCACATCCGGGGCAGCCACTCGCGCTTCTGCTCCTCGGTGCCGAAGCGGAAGATCGGCATCGCGCCGAGCGAGACGCCCGCTTCGAGGGTGATCGCGACCGAGGAGTCCACCCGCGCGAGCTCTTCGAGGACCAGGCCGAGCGCGAGATAGTCGCCGCCCATGCCGCCGTACTCCTCGGGGAAGGGCAGCCCGAAGAGGCCCATCCGGCCCATCTCGGAGACGATCTCGTAGGGGAACTCGTGGCGCTCGTAGAGGTCGCCGATCTTGGGGGCGATGACGTCGTGGGCGAACTCCTGCACCGTGCGGCGGAGTTCCTCGTGCTCGGGGGACAGGCGGTGGTCGAGCGGCATGACTAGGACTCCTCGTGGGACAGCGCGCGTACGGTGCGGGAGGGGCTGGGGCGGCCCAGCCGGCCGGCCATCCAGACGCTGGTGGCGGTGAGCAGGCCGAGGTCGACTCCGGTCTCGATGCCGAGGCCATGGAGCATCCACACCAGGTCCTCGGTGGCGAGGTTGCCGGTGGCGCTCTTCGCGTACGGGCAGCCGCCGAGGCCGCCCGCGGAGGAGTCGACCGTGCGGATGCCGTGCTGGAGCGCGGCCAGGGTGTTGGACAGGGCCTGGCCGTAGGTGTCGTGGAAGTGCACGGCGAGCCGGTCGGCTCCGATGCCCGCCTCCCCGAGCGCGGTCAGCAGCGTGCCGACCTGGCCGGGGGTGGCGACGCCGATGGTGTCGCCGAGGCTCAGCTCGTCGCAGCCCAGGTCGATCAGCGCCCGGCAGACTCTGACCACCTGCGGGATGGGGACGGGCCCCTCCCACGGGTCGCCGAAGCACATGGACAGATAGCCGCGCACCGGGACGTTCGCGGCGGCGGCCTTGCCGACGACCGGCGCGAACATGGCGAGCGCCTCGTCCACGGTCCGGTTGAGGTTGGCCTTGGCGAAGGATTCGGTGGCGCTGCCGAAGACGGCGATCTCGCGCACGCCGAGCGCGAGCGCCCGGTCGAGACCGCGCTCGTTGGGCACCAGCACGGGCAGCCGTACGTCGAGGTCGGCGAGCAGCGGCATCAGCGCTTCGGCGTCGGCGAGCTGGGGCACCCATTTGGGGTGCACGAAGCTGGTCGCCTCGATCGTGCCGAGCCCGGCGGCGGCGAGCCGGTGGATGAACTCGGCCTTCACCTCGACCGGCACGACCGTCTTCTCGTTCTGCAGCCCGTCGCGGGCGCCCACCTCATGGATGCGCACGCGCGCGGGCAGACCGGGGGCCGGGACGGCCATCGGCAGGTTCAGGTCCAGCGGGCTGTCGGTCATGCGTCCTCCCGGGGGACGGCGGGGACGGCGGCTGCGGTGTCGGCGGGCGCGGTGTCGGCGGGCGCGACGGCGGGTGTGACGACGGCGAGCACCTGGTCCATGGCGACCGTGCTGCCGGGGGAGACGTCCAGCTCGGTGACGGTGCCGTCGTGCGGGGCGGCGATGACATGCTCCATCTTCATCGCCTCGACGACCAGCAGGCTCTGGCCGGCCCGCACCACGTCGCCGACAGCCGCCTTGACGACGGTGACCGTGCCGGGCATCGGCGCGGTGAGCGCGTCCACGCCGCCGGCCGCGCCCGCGCCGCGCAGCGCGGCCTCCACCGGGTCGTGATCCTGTACATGCCAGGTGTCGCCGTCCAGGCCGAGCCAGTGGCCCGCGCCGTCGGGGGCGTGGGTGAAGGGGTGCGTCACGCCCTCCCACTCCAGCAGGACGGTCCGGACGCCGCTCGCGTCGGCCGCCGGGCTCCCGGTCGCTCTCGCGCCGCCGGTGAGCGAGAGCCGGGCCGGTACCGCCTCGGCGTCGCCGATGCGGACCTCCGCGCCCTGGCCGCCGGTCGCCCGGCCGCGCACCCGTACCGTCACCGGCTCCTGGCCGGGCACCCGTACGTGGTGCACGCTCCAGGCGGCCTCGCCGCCGAGCCGCCAGCCGTCCGCCGCGGCGAAGGGGTCGGCCCAGCCGGCGGGCCCCGAGCGGGGCGCGGCACGGGCGGCGGACGCCGGGGCCTGCCCGCCGGCGGGCTGCAGCGCGGCCTGGCGCAGCAGCGCGGCGGTCGCGTATACGGCGGGCGGGACGGCGGCCGGGATCAGGGTGTGCGCGTCGCGGTCGACCAGGCCTGTGTCCAGCTCGCCGGAGACGACGGCCGGGTGGGCGAGCAGGCGGCGCAGGAAGCCGGTGTTGGTGTCCACGCCCAGGACGGTGTTCTCGGCGAGCGCGGCGCGCAGCCGGCGCAGCGCGGTCGCGCGGTCGGGGCCGTAGGCGATCACCTTGGCGAGCATCGGGTCGTAGGTCGTCCCGACCTCGGTGCCCTCGGCGAGGCCCGAGTCGACGCGGACGCCGGCGCCCGAAGGTTCGCGCAGCGCGCGCACCGTGCCGGCGGAGGGCAGGAAGTCGACGTGGTCGCCGGCCGCGCGGGCGGTCTCGGCGCAGATACGGGCCTCCACGGCGTGGCCGGTGAGGGTGATGTCGGCCTGGGCGTACGGGAGCGGCTCGCCCGCGGCGACCCTGAGCTGCCACTCGACCAGGTCCAGGCCGGTGATCAGCTCGGTGACCGGGTGCTCGACCTGGAGGCGGGTGTTCATCTCCATGAAGTAGTACGCGGCCGGGTCGTTGCCCGGGACGATGAACTCCACGGTGCCCGCGCCGGTGTAGCCGCAGGCGCGGGCGGCCTGCACCGCGGCCTCGCCCATCGAGGCGCGGGTGGCCTCGTCGAGCAGCGGGGAGGGCGCCTCCTCGATGATCTTCTGGTGGCGGCGCTGGAGCGAGCACTCGCGCTCGCCGAGGTGCACGACGTGGCCGTGGCCGTCGGCGAGCACCTGGATCTCGATGTGCCGGGGGCGGTCGATCCAGCGCTCGACGAGCAGGGTGTCGTCGCCGAAGGAGCCGCGCGCCTCGCGCCGGGCGGCGGCGATCTCCTCGGCGAGCAGCGCGGTGTCGTGCACCAGCCGCATGCCCTTGCCGCCGCCGCCGGCGGACGGCTTGAGCAGCACGGGCGTACCGATCTCCTCGGCCGCGGCGATGAGTTGGGCGTCGGTGAGCCCGCTGCCGGAGGAGCCAGGCACCACCGGGACGCCGGCGGCCCGCACCCGCTCCTTGGCGCGGATCTTGTCGCCCATCAGCTCGATCGCCCCGGCGGGCGGGCCGATGAAGGCGAGGCCGGCCGCCGCGCAGGCGCGGGCGAAGCCGGCGTTCTCGGCGAGGAAGCCGTAGCCGGGGTGCACGGCCTGCGCGCCGGTGCGGGCGGCGGCCTCCAGCAGCCGGTCGATGGAGAGGTAGCTCTCGGCGGCGGCGGCCGGGCCGATGCGCACGGCGGTGTCCGCCTCCCGGACATGGCGGGCGTCGGCGTCCGCGTCGCTGAACACGGCGACGGAGCGCACGCCCAGCTCGCGCAGGGTGCGGATGACCCGGACCGCGATCTCGCCCCGGTTGGCGACGAGCACTGTGTCGAACATCGTCACGTCTTTCAAGGTCACGCTTCCCACGGTCGCAGCTCTCAAGGTCCCGGCTCCCACGGTCGCGGCTCGCGAAGTGATGTCATGCACGGTCACGTCTCGCCCGCCCGCGTCCGGCTCGGGCACGTCTCGCTCGGTCACGTCTGGCTCGGTCACGGCGCCGCTCACATCCGGAAGACGCCGTAGCCGGGCGCCGCCGGATCCTTGTGGGGCAACGGCGCGTTGGCGCACGCGGTGAGCGCGAGGCCCAGCACCGTGCGCGTCTCCATCGGGTCGATGACGCCGTCGTCCCACAGCCGCGCCGTCGCGTAGTAGGCGTTGCCCTGGGATTCGTACTGCTCGCGGATGGGGGCCCGGAAGGCGTCCTCGTCGGCGCTGCTCCACTGCTCGCCGCGGCCCTCCGACTGGTCGCGTTTGACGGTCGCCAGCACCGCCGCCGCCTGCTCGCCGCCCATCACGGAGATCTTGGCGTTCGGCCACATCCACAGGAAGCGCGGTGAGTACGCCCGGCCGCACATCGAGTAGTTGCCCGCGCCGTACGACCCGCCGATGACCACGGTCAGTTTCGGCACCCGCGCGCAGGCCACCGCGGTGACCATCTTCGCGCCGTGCTTGGCGATGCCGCCGGCCTCGTATTTCTGGCCGACCATGAAGCCGGAGATGTTCTGCAGGAAGAGCAGCGGGATGCCGCGCTGGTCGCACAGCTCGATGAAGTGCGCGCCCTTCTGGGCGGATTCGGAGAACAGGATGCCGTTGTTGGCGATGATGCCGACCGGGTGGCCGTGGATCCGGGCGAAGCCGGTGACCAGCGTCTGGCCGAACTCGGCCTTGAACTCGGCGAAGTGCGAGCCGTCGACGACCCGCGAGATGACCTCGCGCACGTCGTAGGGAGTCCGGGAGTCGACCGGGACCGCCCCGTACAGCCCGGCGGGGTCGGCCGCGGGCTCCTCGACGGGCTCGACGGACCAGGGGAGTTCGCCGCGGTCGCCGAGGGTGGAGACGATGGTGCGCACGATCCGCAGGGCGTGCGCGTCGTCCTCGGCGAGGTGGTCGGTGACGCCGGAGACGCGGGAGTGCACATCGCCGCCGCCCAGCTCCTCGGCGGTGACGACCTCGCCCGTGGCGGCCTTCACCAGCGGCGGGCCGCCGAGGAAGATCGTGCCCTGCTCGCGGACGATGACGGCTTCGTCGCTCATCGCCGGGACGTACGCGCCGCCCGCCGTGCAGGACCCGAGCACGGCCGCGATCTGCGGAATCCCGGCGCCGGACATCCGGGCCTGGTTGTAGAAGATCCGCCCGAAGTGCTCGCGGTCGGGGAAGACCTCGTCCTGCATCGGCAGAAAGGCGCCGCCGGAGTCCACCAGATACAGGCAGGGGAGCCGGTTCTCCAGGGCGATCTCCTGGGCGCGCAGGTGCTTCTTGACGGTCATCGGGTAGTACGTGCCGCCCTTGACGGTGGCGTCGTTGGCGACGATCACCACTTCGCGGCCGGAGACCCGCCCGATGCCGGTGATCACACCGGCCGCGGGGGCCTGCCCGCCGTACATCCCCTCGGCGGCGAGCGGCGACAGCTCCAGGAAGGGCGAACCCGGGTCCAGCAGCGCGTCCACCCGGTCACGGGGGAGCAGTTTGCCGCGGCCTGTGTGCCGCACGCGGGCCTTCTCGCCGCCGCCGAGCCGGGCCGCGGCGAGCTTCTCGCGCAGAGCCGCCGTCAGCTCGCGGTGCGCGGCCTCGTTAGCCTGCCGGGCGTCGCCTGCCTGGTCGCCCTCCGGCCCCGGCGCGGGGCCGCTCCCGGCGCTCGCCGCGCTCGCCAGCGCTGCTGCCTGCTCCATGCGGGTCGCACCCCCTTGCTCGATGTGCTCGATGCCACTTCGTAACGCCCGGTCGCCGCTCAGCGCCGCTGCATGCCGCCCCACGCCGCTCGGGCGGCCCATGAGCCGGCGCGCAAGCCGGTTAATGAGCGTTAACGTCCTGCGTTCAGGTTAACGACCACTAACGCGGTTGTCTAGAATCAATTTCATGAGCCCGCAGAACGCACCGGCGCCCGCCGCGAGAGTCCCGGCCCCGACCCGTCGCGAGCAGATCCTCAAGGAGGCCGCGAGGCTCTTCGCCGAGCGCGGTTTCCACGGCGTGGGCGTCGACGAGATAGGCGCCGCGGTGGGGATCAGCGGCCCCGGCCTCTACCGCCACTTCGCGGGCAAGGACGCGATGCTCGCCGAACTGCTGGTCGGGATCAGCGGCCGGCTGCTCGCGGGCGGCAAGCGGCGGGTCGCCGAGGCGTCGGGGCCGCCGGGGGCCGTACTCGAATCGCTGATCGACGGCCATATCGACTTCGCCCTCGACGACCGGCCGCTCATCACGCTGCACGACCGCGAGCTGGACCGGCTGCGGGACAGCGACCGCAAGCTGGTGCGCCAGTTGCAGCGGCAGTACGTCGAGCTGTGGGTCGAGGTGGTCCGCGAGCTGTACCCGCGGGTCGCCGAGGCGGAGGTGCGGGCCGCCGTGCACGCCGTATTCGGGCTGCTCAACTCGACCCCGCACCTGAGCCGGCCCGGCGCGCTGCCGGGCAGGGCCGGGACCGCCGCGCTGCTGCGCCGGCTCGCGCACGGGGCGCTGAACGCGCTGTCGGAGGGCTGAGGCGGGGCCCGTCCGGCGTCCGGGGCGTGACTGCCCGACGCGCGGGACGCGGCCCGTCCGGGGCCTGAGCTGGGCCCCTTCGTCCCCTGAGCCCGAGCCGTCCGCTGCCCGAGCCCGAGCCGTCCGCCGCCCGAGCCGGACTCGGGAGCCTGGGGCAACCTCTGGACAGTTCGGCCAACCGCCGGGTAACTTCGCTGAGCAAGCGCTTAGGCGGGGGATCTCTCAGAGGAGGCGTCAGTGCGCCGTACGGTGTTCAACGAGGACCACGAGGCCTTCCGGGAGACGATCCGGGACTTCATCGCGGCCGAGGTGTCGCCCGTCTACGACGAGTGGACGGCTGCCGGGCAGGCCCCCCGCGAGTTCTACAAGAAGCTCGGCGAGCTGGGCATCTTCGGCATCGAGGTGCCCGAGGAGTTCGGCGGCGCGGGCGAGACCAGCTTCAAGTTCAACGCGGTCATCGCCGAGGAGTGCGCGCGGGCCGGCGTCAGCTTCGGCGGCAGCGGGGTGCACACCGGGCTCTGTCTTCCGTACCTGATGGAGTACGCAGACGACGAGCAGAAGAAGCGCTGGCTGCCGGCCTTCGTATCCGGCGACATGATGACCGCCATCGCCATGACCGAGCCCGGCACCGGCTCCGACCTGGCCGGCATGAAGACCACCGCGAAGCTGTCCGAGGACGGCACGCACTACGTCCTCAACGGCGCGAAGACCTTCATCACCGGCGGCGTGCTCGCCGACCGGGTGCTGGTCTGCTGCCGCACCGCCCCGCCCACCGCCGAGGACCGCCGCGGCGGCATCTCCATCCTCGTCGTGGACACCAAGAGCGCGGGCTACGCGGTCGGCCGCAAGCTGGAGAAGATCGGCCTCAAGACCTCCGACACGGCCGAGCTGTCGTTCAGCGACGTCAAGGTGCCGGTCGGGGACCTGCTCGGCGAGGAGGGCAAGGCGTTCGGCTACCTCGCGCACAACCTCCCGCAGGAGCGGCTGGGCATCGCGGTCGGCGCGTACGCCCAGGCTGCCGCGGCCGTGCGGTTCGCCACCGAGTACGTCAAGGAGCGGACCGTCTTCGGCAAGACGGTCGCCGAGTTCCAGAACACCAAGTTCGTGCTCGCCGACTGCAAGGCCGAGGTGGACGCGGCCCAGGCCGTCGTCGACCGGGCGCTGGACGCGCTCGACGCCGGCGAGCTGAGCGGCGCCGACGCGGCCTCCGCCAAGCTCTTCTGCACCGAAGTGGCCTCACGCGTCATCGACAAGTGCCTCCAGCTGCACGGCGGCTACGGCTACATGATGGAGTACCCGATCGCGCGCCTGTACGCGGACAACCGCGTCAACCGCATCTACGGCGGCACCAGCGAGGTCATGCGCTCCATCATCGCCAAGTCGATGGGTCTGTAGTCCATCGCCAGGTCGATGGGTGTGTAGAGAGTCGATGGGTCCGCAGAGGACCGCGAAAGTGAACGAAGCCCACGTATGAACGACGCGCTGCAGTCCCTCCTCGATCTGCTCGACCTCGAACGGATCGAGGAGGACATCTTCCGCGGCACCAGCCGCCCTTCCGTCGTGCCGCGCGTCTTCGGCGGCCAGGTAGCGGCACAGGCGCTGGTCGCGGCCGGCCGTACGGTGCCCGGCGACCGGACGCCGCACTCGCTGCACGCCTACTTCCTGCGCCCCGGCGACGCCGGCGCGCCGATCGTCTACACCGTGGACCGCATCCGCGACGGCCGGTCCTTCACGACCCGCCGGGTGGTCGCCGTCCAGCACGGGCAGCCGGTCTTCCACCTCTCCGCGTCCTTCCAGACGTACGAGGAGGGGCTGGAGCACCAGGAGCCGATGCCGGCCGCGCCCGACCCGCTGACGCTGCCGACCGCCGAGGAGATGCTGCCCCGCTACGCGCACCGCTTCCTCGACCCCGGCGTCGCCGAGCGGCTGCTGGAGGCGCGCGCGGCGGTCGATCTGCGCTACGTCGACGAGCCGCCGTTCGGCTCCGTCGGAGAGCCGCGCGAACCCAAGTCGCAGGTGTGGTTCCGCACCCGGGGCAAGCTGGACGGGGCCATCGACCAGCCGCTGCTGCACATCTGCCTGGTCACCTACGTCTCGGACATGACACTGCTCGACTCGGTGCTGCTCGCCCACGGGCGCGGCGGCTGGGCCACTGGGGACGTGGTCGGCGCGAGCCTGGACCACGCGATGTGGTTCCACCGGCCCTTCCGCGCCGACGAATGGCTGCTGTACGACCAGGAGAGCCCCTCCGCCTCCGGCGGCCGTGGGCTCGGCAAGGGGCGGATCTTCACCGCCGACGGGCGGCTCGCCGTCTCGGTGATCCAGGAGGGTGTGGTCCGGGTGCCGCGCTCCTAGCGGAGGCGGCAGTCGGCGGATACGGCTCTTGGGTCCGGGACGGCCTCGCGGCCGTCCCGAGCGGCGTGCGGCTCGTGTACGTGGTCCGGGCGCGGGGCGTCCGGGCGGTGCGCCGGGTTCAGGGCTGGGGCGTGAGTCCGGCGGCGGCCAGCAGGTAGGCGGTCATCGGGTCGTAGAAACGCGGGTCCACCACGTGGTCGTCCAGCGGGACGGTGACCGTGAGAGTGCCCTCCGCCTCGCCGAGGAAGAGCGCCGGGTCGTTGCTGTCCGCGTAACCGATCGAGTCGATGCCGCGCTGGCCCGCGCAGCCCGCCCAGCCGTGGTCGGCGATCACCAGGTCGGGCAGCGGCCGGCCCTCGCGGGCGAGGCCGTCCAGGATCGCGGCCATCGGCTCGGGGGAGTGGGTGTGCCACAGCGTCGCGCCCCGCTCCAGCACCGCGATGTCGCAGAACTGGAAGACGTAACCCTCGTCGGCCTGGAGACCGCTGGGGATGACGACGATCTCGCAACCCGCGGCACGCAGCGCGGAGGCGGTGCTCCGGTGCACGTCCAGCAGACCCCCCGGGTGACCGGTGGCGAACAGCACCCGCTGCTTGCCCTCGGCCGCCTTGCGCAGCACCACGGCCATCCGGTCCAGGGCGTCGACCGTCAGTTCCGGGTCGATGGTGTCCTGGCCGGCCCGGTGCTCCGGGTCGTCGACGACGCCGCAGCGCTCCGCCATGACCGCCAGCACGTCCTGCTCATCGGTCCAGCGGTCGCCCAGCTCCAGGCCCAGCCAGTAGTGGCGGTCCCCGTTCGCGAGCTTGCGGTAATGGGACAGGTTGTTGTCCCGGGGAGTGGCAACGTCGCCCGCGATGCGCGTTCGGACGAGATGGTCGATCAGTTCGGCACGGCTGGGGGCGGAGCTGAGTATCGGCATGCCGTCCATTGTGGCCCGTGACGACGCTTGCTGGACGTCGTGTCCAAATAGCGGGGGCCGCCCTTCGGAAACGTACATGTGCGGATTCCGTTGCTCTGCCTACGCTCGGGGAGGACCCCTGACCCAAAACCGCCGAGAGGCAGCAGCCGCATGAGCACCCGCGCAACACCCCGTGGCCCCGTCGACTCGTCCCGCGTCCCCCGGTACGCCGGACCCGCCACCTTCGCGCGGCTGCCGCGGCTCGACGAGGTCGGCACCGCCGATGTCGCCGTGGTCGGTGTGCCGTTCGACAGCGGCGTCTCCTACCGCCCGGGCGCCCGCTTCGGCGGCAACGCCATCCGCGAGGCGTCCCGACTGCTGCGCCCGTACAACCCGGCGCAGGACGCCTCTCCCTTCGCGCTCGCGCAGGTCGCCGACGCCGGCGACATCGCCGCGAACCCGTTCGACATCAACGAGGCCGTCGAGACGATCCAGGCCGCGGCCGACGACCTCCTCGACACCGGCGCCCGCCTGATGACCCTCGGCGGCGACCACACCATCGCGCTGCCGCTGCTGCGCTCGGTGGCCCGCAAGCACGGCCCGGTCGCGCTGCTGCACTTCGACGCGCACCTCGACACCTGGGACACCTACTTCGGGGCCGAGTACACCCACGGCACCCCGTTCCGGCGCGCCGTCGAGGAGGGCATCCTCGACACCGAGGCCCTCTCGCACGTCGGCACGCGCGGCCCGCTGTACGGCCGTAAGGACCTGGACGACGACGAGAAGATGGGCTTCGGCATCGTCACCTCGGCGGACGTCATGCGTCGCGGCGTGGACGAGGTGGCCGACCAGCTCCGCCAGCGCATCGGCGACCGTCCGCTCTACATCTCCATCGACATCGACGTCCTCGACCCGGCCCACGCCCCCGGCACGGGCACGCCCGAGGCGGGCGGCCTGACCTCCCGCGAGCTGCTGGAGATCCTGCGCGGGCTCTCCGACTGCCACCTCGTCTCGGCCGACCTGGTCGAGGTCGCCCCGGCGTACGACCACGCGGAGATCACGTCGGTGGCGGCGTCGCACACGGCGTACGAGCTGACGACGATCATGTCGCGGCAGATCGCGGCGGCGCGGAAGTAGCCTCGCGGCGGCCGGGGCCCGTGCCCGTGTCCTCAAGCGCCGGACGGGCTAAATTTAGCCCGTTGGGGGCACCCCCGGACGAAGTCTGGGGGAGATTGAGGACGCTCCGTCACTGGGCGGGCTGGTCAAACTCCACCGCCGCGAACCGCAACGCGAACCAGAGGTCCATCCGGACATCCGGATCGTGCAGGTCCGTGTCCAGCAGCGCGCCCGTACGGGCGATCCGCTGACGGACCGTATTGCGGTGCACGTCGAGCGCGACCGCCGTGCGGTCCCAACTGCCGTGCAGGGAGAGCCAGCTGCGGAGCGTCTCCAGCAGGGCGGGGTTGTCCGCGATCGGGGCGAGCCGGGCGCGGGCCAGGGCCGTCGCCTCGGCGGGGGAGACCAGGGACGCGAAGCCGCCCGGCTGCGCCGTGTCGTGGTGCCGGGCCAGCGCGTCGCGGTTCGCGGTCGCCCGGCGCAGCGCGCCCGCGGCTTCCGCGTCGGCGGCGCGCAGGTCCTCGGCGCGCGCCGGGGCGCTCACGCCCAGGGTCCACCCGACGTGAGCGGTGACCTCGCGGTCGGCGGGGACGACAGCCCGCAGTACGGGGGCGGGGTCCGGCGCGGAGGCGGGGATCGACTGCGGGCTGAGAGCCTCGCCCGGGTCCACCAGGGCGGTGCCCAGCGTCGCAGCCAGGGTCGCGGCGGCCAGCGGGTCGGTGGGGGCGGGCGCTGCACCAGCCCCGGCCCCGGATCGGGCTCCGGCTGAGCCCCCCGTCCCGGTTCCGGAGGCAGCCGTACCGCCGCCGCCCCCGGCCCCCGCCGCTCCGCCACGGCCCGCTCCGCCCCGGCGTCTCGCGTGGACGACGGTCCAGCGGGCCGCGCCCGGCTCAGCCGGTTCCTCCGGCGTCGCTCCCGGCGCGTTCTTTTCCTCAGACTTTTCCGCGGGCTTCTCCTCGGGCACGAGCGCCTCGCTCGCCCCGTTCGCCCGGGCCGGCTCCGCCGTCCTGGCAGGCCCGCCGGCCTCCCGTGTCCCGCTCCGCTCCGCGGCATCCCGTACCGGCTCCAGCAGCCGCGCCGCGTCCCCCGGGCTGCCGCCCAGCAGCAGCCGTACCAGCGCGGCCGAGCGCGCCGCGTCGCCCGCGCCCCGGTGGGGGCCGGTCAGCAGGGGCAGGAGTACGGCGGCCTGACGACGCCGGAGCGGCTGCGCGAGGACCTGGCCGCCGCGCTGGCCGCGCCGGGCCCGTCGGTGGTCGTCCTCCCGGCGCACCTGCGGATGTTCGCGCCGACCCACCTCGGCGACAGCGGACCGGCCCGGCCCGGGCTGGTCCGCAGTCCGGTCCGGCGTCCGTCCGCCGCCCGTCCGCCGTCCGACCCGGGAAGAGCCGGTGCCGGGCGGCGTACAACCTTCCACTACCACTGGTGAGTCTTCTGGGGCGCGCGTCTCGAACACCCGCGCCACCCGCGCCACCCACACGTCCGACCTGGAGACAGAGCCTCATGAAGCAACGCCGAGTCAGCCGCGCCCGCCAAGTCCTGCGAATACCCGGCCCCCGGCGCGCGCTGTCCGCCGCCGTCGCCGCAGGTGTGCTCCTGCCGCTCCTCGCCGGAGCCGGCGCCGGTCCCGCCGAGGCCGCGACGCCGAGGACGGTCTGCACGTCGGCCAAGCCGGAACTCGCGGTCAAACTGGCCAAGGACATCACCACGGCGCTGCGCGGCCGGCCCGCGACGACGGCCGTATCCCTCTACGACCGCAAGACGAAAACGAGTTGCACGCTGCGGGCGACGCAGAAGTTCGACTCCGCGAGCGTGGTCAAGGCCACCGTCCTAGCGACCCTGCTGTGGCACGTGAAGCGGTCCGGCCGGCACCTGACGACGCAGGAAGCGTCGCTGGCCAAGGCCATGATCACCAAGTCGGACAACGCGGCGACCAGCAAGCTGTGGAGACAGCTCGGCGTCACCCGCATCAAGAAGTTCCTGACCCTCGCCGGGATGACGCAGACGGTGCCGGGCCGGGACGGCTACTGGGGGCTGACCCGGATCACCGCCCGCGACGAGCAGAAGCTCCTCAAGCTGCTGACCTCGGAGAACACCGTCCTCAGCAAGAAGGCGCGCGCCTACGCCCTCGACCTGATGCACCGCGTCGTCACCTCCCAGCGCTGGGGCACCCCGGCCGGCGCGCCCCGCTCCGCGACCTTCCACGTCAAGAACGGCTGGCTCTCGCGCTCCACGCACGGCTGGCGCGTGCACAGCATCGGCGCGTTCACCGGCCACGGCCACGATTACGGGATCACCGTCCTCACCCAGGACAACCGGACGATGAACGCGGGCGTCGCGACCATCCAGGCCGTCGCCCGAGCCGTCCACCGCGACCTCAACCCGGCGGCGGCGAGCGCTCGCGCGGCGTATGTGCCGACAAGCAACCCGAGCGAGGCGACTCCGGCACTGCCGGCGGGCGTGCGGTAGTGCCGTGACCGGCAGGTTCTCGGCGGTACACGTCCCTTCGGGCTGCGCTGTCCGCAAACGCCTGGAGGCACCTCCCGGCCGAAGGCTGGAGGAGGGCTGAAAATTCAGCCCGTGGGGGCACCTACCGGACGAAGTCTGGGGGAGATTGAGGACACCAGTCCACCGGCGGACACGTCGACCATCGCGGTCACCACACGAGGAGATCCCGCCGACCAGGCACCCCCACTGCTACCGTTCGTCGCGGAAACATCCCTTTTCGTAACAAATGGGAGCGCCCGTGAAGGTCGCCTGCGTCGGCGGCGGGCCCGCCGGCCTGTACTTCTCGATCCTGATGAAGCGGCAGGACCCGTCCCACGAGATCACCGTCTACGAGCGGAACCCGGCCGGGTCGACGTACGGCTGGGGCGTGACCTACTGGGGCGGCCTCATCGAGAAGCTGCACGCCAACGACCCCGAGTCCGCGCTCGCCATCAGTGAGAAGTCGGTCCGCTGGAGCGACGGGGTCGCGCACATCCGCGACCGCACGACGAAGCACCACGGCGACGAGGGCTTCGGCATCAGCCGTCGCCGACTGCTCGACATCCTCGCCGCGCGGGCCGAATCCCTCGGCGTACGCCTGGAATACGAGCACGAGGTCGGCGGCGGGGCCGAGCTGCCGGAGGCCGACCTGCTCGTCGCAGGCGACGGCGTCAACAGCGCGCTGCGCGAGCGGCACGCCGACCACTTCGGCACCGAGGCCGCGGTCGGGCGGAACATCTACATCTGGCTCGGCACCACCAAGGTCTTCGACTCCTTCACCTTCGCCTTCGTGGAGACCGCGCACGGCTGGATCTGGTGCTACGCGTACGGGTTCAGCGCGGAGCAGAGCACCTTCATCGTCGAGTGTTCGACGGAGACCTGGACCGGCCTCGGGTTCGACCGGGCGAGCGAGGCCGACAGCCTGGACCGGCTGGAGGAGCTCTTCGCCGAGCCGCTGGACGGGCACCGGCTGATCGGCCGGGCGCACGCCGACGGCAGCGCGCAGTGGCTGAACTTCCGCACCCTGACGAACAGGACGTGGCACCGCGGCAACCTCGTCCTGCTCGGCGACGCCGCGCACGCCACGCACTACTCGATCGGCGCGGGCACCACACTCGCGCTGGAGGACGCCATCGCGCTGGCCGGCGCGCTGCGCGGGAGCGCGGACCTCCGGCCCGCGTTCGCCGCCTACGAGCGGGAGCGGCGCTCCGCCCTGCTCCCCGTCCAGAGCGCGGCCCGCTACAGCGCCCAGTGGTACGAGAACCTCCCGCGCTACGTCCGCCTCGCGCCGCCGCAGATGTTCGCGCTGCTCGGCCAGCGGCACTCCCCGCTGCTGCCGCACGTCCCGCCGCAGCTGTACTACCGGCTCGACAGGGCGGCCGAGCAACTGGAGGCGCTGCGCAAGCTCAAGCGCTGGCTGGGCCCGAGGGTCGCGCGGACCCTGCACGCCCGCTCGCGGGCTCCGCGCGGGTAGCCGCTCACGGTCCCGAACCGCTGCCGACCGCTGCCGCGCCCCGCTGCTCGGGGCTGTCGGCGTCCTGGGCGGCGGGGCCGTCAGGGCTGTCGTGGTTCGAGTGTTCCCGGTGTTGACGCTCGATGCGCTGGCCCCATCCAGCGCCTACGAGGACCAGCGCCGCGCCCGCGGCCCCGTACGCTCCCAGGCGGTCGCCGCCCAGCAGGATGCCCACGAGGAGTGCCCAGATGGGCTCGGTCCCCAGCAGCAGACTGACCCGGGACGGCGAGGTCGTGCGGACCGCCCACATCTGGACGAAGAAGGCGAAGACGGTGCCGATCAGCGCGAGGTAGAGCAGGATCGCCCACTGCCCGGGCCCGAGCCGGGGTGCCAGGGCCCCTACGGAGTCGCCGGCCAGCGGGCCGGCCAGGCAGAACAGCACTGCCGCTGTCGCCATTTGGACGTAGGTGAGGTTGAGGGTGTCGTACTGCTTCCGGGCGGACATCCGGTGCATCACCGTGACGTGCACGGCGCGCACCGCGGCGGCGGCGAGGACGAGCCAGTCCCCTGCGGACGGGGGACGAAAGCCGGAACCGGACGCCAGAAGGCTGACGCCGACGACTGCTATGACCGCCGCGACGAAGAAGTGCGGCGGGAGCCAGGAACGACTGACGGCGCTGTCCAGGAGCGGTGTCATCACGATCGTGAGACTGATGATGAGTCCGGCGTTCGTCGCACTGGTGTGGGCGATCCCGAACGTCTCCAAGAGCAGGATCACCGCCAGGATGACGCCGAGGAGCATTCCCGTGAGGACTTCGTTCCGCGTGGCGCTCTTCAGCCTGCGGACGCAAACCGGCAGCATCGCCACCGCCGTGAGCAGGAAGCGGAGCGCCAGGACGGCGATCACGGTGGAGGGCGTGACGAGTTCCTTCGCGGCCAGATAAGTGGAACCCCACGCTGCCGCCACCAGGAGCAGCAGTATGTCCACCAGCCCGGCAGGCGATTGTCTTCTGAACCTGAGCAAGGCTGAGTCTCTCTTCTCGCGGCTGCGATGAGCGATGAGGGCACGGCCGGGGCCGGTGCTCCACCGCCGCATCCCATCATGTGCTCGGTCGTGAGGGTGGGCCGATCGCGGCCGGGTGCTCTGGCGGTTTCCCGCCGGGAGTGCCGGGACGGTTCGCGACGGAGCCCAAGTCGTAGGGAAGGTCACACGGTTGGCGGGCGGCGAGATCCGTTCTGCGACCTTCCGCTGGGCGCGCCGGTCGTCTTGGGCGATTCGGGCAGCGCGCGCGGGCTGGGATGACGGCCCGGCGCCGCCACCGGCGGCCGAGGAGGCCGGCCCGGCGGCCGGACCGACGGTCACGATCACAGCGCTCATGGCAGGCGATGCCAGGTTCGGTGTGAATTCCAGGCGGAATCGGGGGTGATCAGGCCGGGCGGCGATATAGTTACTCGTGGGTATTCGCGAGTCAACCCCGAAAAGGGCCCGGATCGGCGATTGTGGCAGCAGCCAGCACTTGGGGTGGCGTGGGGATGTCTGCCTATTGCATGCGGTTGTGTTGCGGAGAAAATCGCTGGCGAAGAGGAATGCGCGATACTCGGTCAGGAACGCGAGGACAGCCTCATGTGGGATCAACTCACGCTGAATATAGCCTACTTAAGATAAAATCCGCTCGTCGGTCCACTCGTTCTGTGGGGACTCCGGGTCGTATGGTCCGGGACTGGACTCGCGACATATTCCATGGTTTTCCAACAGTTTTGAACCAGCCTTCTGGCGGCCTTGGTGAATTTTTGAAATTACCGTCCCAGAAAGCAACCGACTGCCGTGAAAATGCGTCCGCTTGCTCGCTGAAATCTGTTTTTATATCAACCATTAAGTTTTCCCGGAATTGGCGTAACCAAGTCAATTGCTATGAGAGCCTCATCCTCAACAGGCAGTGATCGCAGGCGCTTTCGGGCGGCAGACAGATGACGTTCAGTCATATCTCTGGCGATCGCTGTTCCCCCATGCGCAAGTTGAGAGGCACGAACATGAGGAACAACCGTGTGATGCGGCAGAGCGGCCGCGCGCTGGCGCTCGGCGCAGTCGCGCTCGGGATAATCGGGGCGATGGCTCAGCCCGCCGCTGCCGAGGAGTCCCTCCCCCGCGAGGAAATCATCGCTGACTGCGACTCCGGCCTCGGGAAGTGCACCTTCAACGACCCCGTGCTCGACGCGGCATATCTCGGCGACTTCAAGCAGGTCTCCGACTCGCTCCACAACTGCACCACTTCGCCCGCCACGCAGTCCATGACCTGGACCGACACGGTGGGCTCCACGGACGAGGCCGGTGTTTCGGTCAGCGTGGGCGGCAGCATCAAGGGCATCATCGACTTGAGCGTGACGGCCAGTTACAAGCACACGTGGACGGACACCCACGCCGAGTCCAGCGCGCTGAATATGACGGTGCAGCCCGGTGAGGTGGGCTGGGTCTCGCGTGCCCAGGTCATGCAGAAGGTCTCCGGCACCTGGCAGACCCACTACGACAACCAGAAGCTGGGCCACTACTTCTGGTTCGCGCCGGACACCATCACCGGTCCGGCCGCCAACGGCACCGAGGGCAAGAACAACGCGGTCGTCATGAAGACCCGCAAGCTGACCCCCGAGGAGCTGCAGTCCTGCACCGCACAATCCGCCGGCGCGGTCGTCGTACCGAACTGATCGGAGACGGCCGGCTCAACTGTCTCGTGGGGCGTCCCTGATCACGACGATTCCTACGAGGTGGGCCGGCATTCCGGTCGGCCCATAGCGGTTCAATCGACAGTGGGCTTCCCGGGAGAATTCTTGGGAAGCCCACCGAGAACGAGGCGCGAAAAGAAACTCAATTGCGCTGCATGCGCCTCCGGTGGCGGATATAACCCCCGGCCCCCGTCACTGGCCTACCCTTCCGTCGACGCACTCGCGCAACAGGTCGGCGTGCCCGCAGTGACGGGCGTACCCCTCGATCCTGTGCACCATCAGCTCCCGAGCTGCGATCCCGTCCTTCCCCAGACGCTCGCTCAGATCCGGGTGCTCGGCCAGCGCGGTGTCGGCGGCGGCCTGCTCGCGCGCCAGAGCGGAGTACGCGGCGTCGACCTCGGCCTGCTCGGCGACAGCTCCTTCGCTGTTGCGGGGGCCGTCATCCGGGTTGGACCACATGTCGGGGTAGACGGCTGCCCGGCTCCATCGTGCGGGTTGGTCGCTCATGCGTTCCATGCTCGTCCGTGAGCGCCCGAGTTCGCTAGTGTGATGCGCGGGCTCATCGCGCTAGCGACATGCGTCGAACAGCTCGAACCACACGCTCTTGCCGGTGGGCTGGAGCCCGCCGTGCCACACCGTGCCCCACGCGTCGGCGCACGCCTCGACCAGCAGCAGTCCGCGCCCGCCTTCCGCGTCGTCATCGGCGACGGCCTTCGTCGGCCACGGTCTGCTGCGCGGGTCGTCGTCCCGTACGGAGACCAGCAGCCGGCTGCCCTGGATCGTCGTCTCCAGCCTGAGCAGCGGCACCTTGGCGTGCAGGTGCACGTTCGTGACGACCTCGGACACGAGCAGCCGGGCCGTCTCCACGAGCCCGGTGTGCCCGGTGGCTTGGAGGAGGCCCGCGACCATCTCCCTTGCGACCTTGGCGGTTTCGGGGATGTTCGGCGCGTGCATGGTGTAGCGGTGGGCGGGGCCGGGTGGCTCGACGAGGGCGATGGGGGTTGGGGTGGGGGGTGGCGGTGGCGTCCAGCAGGTCATGTGTCCCTCTCCCTCTGTCGGGTCGGCGACCGCTTCCGTACACCACCGTGGCTCTGCCGGCCGTTGGCCCCGGAGGGCGAGGGGTGGCTGCACTGCGGGATTATCGGCGTGCGTAGCGGTACGACCACAGAACGTAGGGTACAGAGGTGTGCCGGTACAAGCATGTAGGTATTTTTCCCCTCGTGTGGGTGACCGTGGTGGACCGGCGGTGTCGCTTCGCGGCAGACTTGGCCGAGTCATAAGAAGGGAATGCTGGCGCTATGCCCCCGAGGGATGCCCCAACCGTCAGACAGGTGCGGCTGGGTGTCGAGCTGAGGAAGCTCCGTGAGTGTGCGGGGAGGACCGCCAGGGACGCCGCTGACCTACTCGGCGTCGATCAGGCGCGGGTGAGCAACATTGAGGCTGGCCGCATGGGGATCGGTGAGGAGCGCATCCGTCGGCTCGCAGTGTTCTATGACTGCCAGGACGCTGCGTTGGTCGATGCGCTCTGCGCCATCGCGCGCGAGCGCCGTGGGCAGTTCTGGTGGGACGAGTACCGTGGTGTTCTGCCGCCGGGTTTTCTGGATATCGCCGAGCTGGAGCAGCATGCCACGTATCTGCGCTCTATCCAGACCTTGTCACTGCCGGGCCTGTTGCAGACGGAAGAGTATGCGCGCGCTCTGTTTTCCAGTGTGGTGACCAGTCTGCCAACTGCTGAAATCGAAGCACGCATTGAGCACAGGCTGAAGCGGCAGGCGATCCTCGGCAGGCAAGCCCCTCCTCAGTTCGACGCGATCATCCACGAGGCTGCGTTGAGGATGCGCTTTGGCGGGCGCAAGGTGACTCGTGGCCAGCTCGAACAGGTGCTGGAAGCCTCCGAGCGGCCCGCAGTTGCGGTGCGCGTGCTCCCCTTCAGCAATGAGAGATTCATCGAGGTGACTCAACCTATTCTCTACGCGGGCGGGGTGGTTCCGCAGTTGGACACCGTTCAGATGGACAGCCATCTCGGCGGAAATTACTGGAACGGCGAGGCCGAACTCCAGATGCATCGCATGGTGCTCGACGTAGCGGAGGGCGTGTCCCTCGATGCGGAGAAGTCGAGGGACCTGATCCATCGCATTGCGCGAGAATTGTGAGAGTTTCAACATGCGTCCAAGGATTGAATGGCAGAAGTCCTCGTTCTCGGGAAACCAGGGCCCTAACTGCGTCGAGGTTGCTCGCGACGCCGATGCGGTCCTGCTGCGGGAGAGCGACGAGCCTCGGGCCGTCCTCGCGCTCACCCCCGCCCGCCTTGGCGCCTTCGTATCCGGTGTCAAAGCCGGCTCGCTCGACCACCTCATGGGCTGAGCCACACCCCCGCCCACCCCCCCGCCGTCCATCCACCGCCCCACGAGCCCCCTCGGGGACCGTCGTGTCACATCCGGGACGGACCCGCTGGGCCTAGGACCAGGGACCGACCAGCCTCGGACCAGGGACGGTCATTCGTTGCGACGGGATGAAATCCCCACTCCAGCGTGTTGGAGTCTTCCGTTAGCAGACGACAGGTGGAGGCAAAGCGTGGCGGGGAACGATCAGGGCTGGGCGAAACGGCTGACGGGCTACGCCTGGCATTACCGCCGTAACGTGCTGCTCGCGCTGGGCTCGTCGCTCGGCGGGATGGCGATCATGGCGCTGGTTCCGCTGGTGCCGAAGCTGATCATCGATGACGTGATCGTTTCGCATGACCGGGAGCTGGGGCCGTGGGCCGCGCTGCTGATCGTCGCCGCGCTCGGCGTGTACGTGCTGACGTACATCCGGCGGTTCTACGGGGGGCGGCTGGCGCTCGACGTTCAGCACGATCTGCGGACGCGGATGTTCCGGTCGATCGCCCGGCTGGACGGCAAGCGGCAGGACGATCTCAGCACCGGACAGGTCGTCGGCCGCGCGACCAGCGACCTTCAGCTGATCCAGGGCCTGCTCTTCATGCTGCCGATGATGATCGGCAACGTTCTGCTCTTCGTCATATCGCTGGTCGTGATGGCGAGCCTGTCGCCGCTGCTGACCGTCGTCGCGCTGGCCGTCGCGCCCGCGCTGTGGTTCATCGCCAAGCGCAGCCGGATCAGGCTGTTCCCCGCCACCTGGTACGCCCAGGGGCAGGCCGCGGCCGTCGCCGGGATCGTGGACGGTTCCGTCACCGGTGTCCGGGTGGTCAAGGGGTTCGGCCAGGAGGAGCAGGAGAGCGGCAAGCTGCGCGAGGTCAGCCGCAAGCTCTTCGCGGGGCGGCTGCGGACCGTACGGCTCAACTCCCGCTACACCCCCGCGCTGCAAGCCGTCCCCGCGCTCGGGCAGGTCGCGATGCTGGCGCTCGGCGGCTGGATGGCCACCCGCGGCCAGGTCACGCTGGGCACCTTCGTGGCCTTCTCCACCTACCTCGCGCAGCTCGTCGGGCCGGTGCGGATGCTCGCGATGATGCTGACCGTCGGGCAGCAGGCCCGCGCCGGCGTCGAGCGCGTCTTCGAGCTGATCGACACCGAGCCGCTGGTCGAGGACGGGCCGGACGCCCGCGAGCTGCCGCACGACGCGCCCGCGACCGTCGAGTTCGACTCCGTCACCTTCGGCTACGACCCCGAGCGGCCGGTGCTGGACGACTTCTCGCTGCGCATCGAGGCCGGTGAGACGGTCGCGGTGGTCGGCGCGTCCGGCAGCGGCAAGTCGACGGTGTCGCTGCTGCTGCCGCGCTTCTACGACGTGGCGGGCGGGGCGGTGAAGGTCGGCGGGCACGACGTGCGCGAGCTGACCCTCGAATCGCTGCGCGCCGCGATCGGGATGGTGCCGGAGGACAGCTTCCTGTTCTCCGACAGCGTCCGCGACAACATCGCCTACGGGTTCCCGGACGCCACCGACGAGCAGGTC
This sequence comes from Streptomyces sp. H27-D2, assembly GCF_035828615.1. Lineage (NCBI taxonomy): Bacteria > Bacillati > Actinomycetota > Actinomycetes > Kitasatosporales > Streptomycetaceae > Streptomyces > Streptomyces sp. H27-D2. Next base: position 45,752 of record NZ_JAYMZR010000042.1, read on the forward strand.
GCCGAGGCGGCGCGGGCCGCGCAGGCCGACGGTTTCATCAGCGACCTGCCGCACGGCTACGACACCGAGGTCGGCGAGCAAGGGCTCACCCTCTCCGGCGGCCAGCGCCAGCGCATCGCGCTGGCCCGCGCCATCCTGACCGACCCCCGGCTGCTGCTGCTGGACGACGCGACCTCGGCGGTCGACGCCCGGGTCGAGCACGAGATCCACGAGGCGCTGCGCGGCGTCATGCGGGGCCGTACGACGCTGCTGATCGCACACCGGCAGTCGACGCTCGCGCTGGCCGACCGGATCGCCGTCCTGGAGGGCGGGCGGCTCGCGGACGTGGGCACGCACGAGGAACTGACCGAGCGCTGTCCGCTGTACCGCAGGCTGCTGACCGACCCCGACGAGCTGGCCGGGGTCGAGCGTGACCCGGCGGGTCTCGTGGCCGTGGCCGAGCGGATTGGCGGTGGTATCGGGCTGACCAAGATCGGCCAGAACGGCCAGAGCGGTAACGGGCAGAGCGGGAACGGCCAGAGCGGTAATGGCCAGAACGCCAACGGCCAGAACGCCAACGCGCGGACCGCCGCCCTCGCCGGAGCCTTCGGCGGCGAGTCCTCGGCCACCGGGCTGGTGGAGCCGGCCCCGATCGAGTCCGTTCCGGCCGGAGCCCGTGCCGACGACCCGCAGCGGTCCGGTGGGACGGGGACAGCGCGGGTGACCGCCGAGCTGTGGCTGCGGGCCGACGAAGAGCGCGACGAAGCCGCGCGAGCGGCCGGTACGGCCAAGCCGGGCACGGCAGGAGCCGCGAGCGGCGCGCCCGGCGCCGGAATGGCCGGGATGCTGGCGGGGATGCCCGCCACCCCCGAGCTGCTCGCCCAGGTCAACGCGCTGCCGCCGGCCACCGACACCCCGGGCGTCGACGAGGCCCAGGCCGCGCGCGCCGAGAGTTCGTACGGACTGCGGCGGCTGCTGCGCGGCTTCGGCAAGCCGCTCGCGATCAGCCTGCTGCTGCTCGGCGTCGACGCGGTCGCCGGACTACTGCTGCCGGTGCTCATCCGGCACGGCATCGACGACGGCGTGCAGCGCCAGGCGCTCAACGCGGTATGGGTGGCCTCCGGGCTCGCGCTGCTGGTCGTGCTCGGCCAGTGGGCCGCGCAGGTCGGCGAGACGCGGATGACCGGGCGGACCGGCGAGCGGGTGCTCTACTCGCTGCGCGTCAAGATCTTCGCGCAGTTGCAGCGGCTCGGACTCGACTACTACGAGCGCGAGTTGACCGGCAAGATCATGACCCGGATGACCACGGACGTGGACGCGCTGTCCACCTTCCTGCAAACCGGCCTGGTCACCGCCGTCGTCAGCCTGCTCACCTTCTTCGGCATCCTCGTCGCGCTCCTGGTCATCGACGTCGAACTGGCGCTGGTCGTCTTCGCGACGCTGCCGCTGCTGATCGTCGGCACGGTCTTCTTCCGGCGGCAGAGCGTCAAGGCGTACGAGCTGGCGCGCGAACGGATCAGCGTCGTCAACGGCGACCTCCAGGAGAGCGTCGCCGGGCTGCGCATCGTGCAGGCGTTCCGCCGCGAGGGCACCGGCGCGGCCAGGTTCGCGCAGCGCAGCGACGACTACCGGCAGGCGCGGGTGCGCGGCCAGTTCCTGATCTCGGTCTACTTCCCGTTCGTCCAACTGCTGTCCTCCGTGGCCGCCGCGCTGGTGCTGATCGTCGGCGCGGGCCGGGTGAGCGACGGGACGCTGACGGCGGGCGCGCTGGTCGCCTACCTGCTCTACATCGACCTCTTCTTCTCGCCCGTCCAGCAGCTCTCGCAGGTCTTCGACGGCTACCAGCAGGCGACCGTCTCGCTGGGCCGCATCCAGGAACTGCTGCGCGAGCCGACCAGCACACCGGCCGCCGAGAGCCCGCAGGACGTGGCGAGTCTGAGCGGCGAGATCCGCTTCGACAACGTGCACTTCCGCTACGGGGGCGCGGACGGCGAGGGCGAGGAGGCCCTCACCGGCGTCGACCTGCGCATCCCGGCGGGCCAGACCGTGGCCTTCGTCGGCGAGACCGGCGCGGGCAAGTCCACGCTGGTCAAGCTGGTCGCCCGGTTCTACGACCCGACCAGCGGCCGGGTCACCGTGGACGGCGACGACCTGCGCGGGCTGGACCTCACCGGCTACCGGAACCGGCTGGGCGTCGTACCGCAGGAGTCGTTCCTGTTCTCCGGCACGGTCCGCGACGCGATCGCTTACGGGCGGCCGGACGCGAGCGACGCCGAGGTCGAGACGGCCGCGCGGGCGGTCGGCGCGCACGACATGGTCGCCACGCTCGACGGCGGCTATCTGCACCTGGTCACCGAGCGCGGGCGCAACCTGTCCGCCGGACAGCGGCAGTTGATCGCGCTGGCCCGCGCGGAGCTGGTGGACCCGGACATCCTGCTGCTCGACGAGGCCACGGCCGCGCTGGACATGGCGACCGAGGGACTGGTCAACCACGCGACCGACCGGCTCGCGGGCAAGCGCACCACGCTGGTCGTCGCACACCGCCTGACGACCGCCGCCCGCGCGGACCGGGTCGTGGTCATGGACCACGGCCGGGTCGTCGAGGACGGCACGCACGCGGGGCTGTTGGCCCGCAACGGCTACTACGCGGAGCTGTGGCGCACGTTCGTCGGCGAGCCGGCGGGAGCGGTGGCTCAGTCGGCGGGCGTGGTGGTGTAAGGGGCGGGCGGGGCCGCAGGGCGGTTGCGGGACGGGTGGTAGAAAGGATCTTCGATCCCTACGGAGAGGCACCCCCTGATGACGCAGCCCCCGAGCGAGCCGCCCAACCAGCCGCCGCAGGGCGGGTTCGGCGCTCCACGGGAGCCGCGAGGCCCGCAACAGCCGCAGGGCGGACCGCCGTTGGGTCAGCCGAATCCGAATCCGAACCCGTACGCGCAGCCGCAGGGCCCGCCGCCGCAGGGCTCCCAGCCGCAGGGGCAGTCGCAGGGCCCGCCGCAGGGTCAGCCGAACCTGAACCCGTACGCCCAGCCCCCGGCGCCGCAGCCGCAGCAGCCGGGCCCGTACGGCTACCCGCAACAGCCGTACGGCGCCCAGCCGCCAGGCTTCCCCCCGCCCGCGTTCGCTCCGCCCCCGTCCGCGCCGCAGCGGCCCGGCGGCGGGGGCGGCAAGCGCAAGCCCGCGCTCATCGCCGGCGTCGCGGTGACGACGCTGCTCCTGATCGGCGCCGGGGTCCTCCTCGCCATCAGTGACGACGACGGCGGGAAAGCAGTGGCGGACAAGGGGAAGAGCACCGCCGCCCCCGCCGGGAAATCTTCGCCCGGCACGGACGACGCATCCCCGGGTGCCGGCGCCTCCGAGACCCCCGACGACACCGGCAGCGATGACGCGGACCCGCCCGCCCCGACCGGTACCGGCATAGAAGGGGTGTGGAAGTCCGACGGCGACGGCCGGATGCTGGCCATGGCCAAGAGCGGTAAGAACGTCGGTGGGAAGGGCCGTGACCGGGTGAACATGTCGAAGGGCTCGATCACCTGCGATGGTCTGCGCGCTGAGGTGAAGTCGGGCGCGGAGTACCGCATCGCGCTGATCTGCACGCGGAACGGGGGGAGCAGGGTGGGCCCGACCCGAGCCGCCGACGTCGCGCTGAGCGGCGACACCATCACGGTCGACTGGGACGAGGGCGAGGACTCCGGCGAATCCGAGACCTTCGAGCGCTTCAAGGACCTGGAGAGCTGAGCCCGCCCGCCTCCCGGCGCGGTACGGCTCCCGGCCCCGCCCCCTCCCTGCTCCGTACGCAAAACACCCAGTGCGGCGGAAAGCCGCCGCGACCGGTCGGCGCCGGCCGGCAGCAGTGGACACCCGTCCCAAATGGGTATGGCGGTCAGCCGAGTTGCCCGGCTAGGTTCGCAAGGTCATTTGTGAACCATGGGGAGGGTGTATGCGCAAGGCGCTCAGATGGCTGCTTTCGCTGGTCGTGCTCATAGGCACGATAGGGATAGGCAGCGCATCAGCCGGCTCGGCTACCGCCGCAGAGCCGGATATAAAGGACCGTATCCTGGCGATACCCGGGATGAGTCTCATCGAGGAGAAGCCGGCTGAGGGTTACCGGTACTTCGTCCTCAATTACACCCAGCCGATTGACCACCGGCACCCGTCCAAGGGGACTTTCAAGCAGCGGTTGACCCTGCTGCACAAGTCCGAGGACCGCCCGACGGTGTTCTTCACCTCGGGGTACAACCTCAACATCCCGGCCACTCCCTCGCGCAGTGAGCCGACGCGCATCGTGGACGGCAACCAGGTCTCGATGGAGTACCGCTTCTTCACCCCGTCCAGGCCGCAGCCGGCCGACTGGTCGAAGCTCGACATCTGGCAGGCCGCCAGCGACCAGCACCGGATCTACACGGCGCTGAAGACGATCTACAGCAAGAACTGGCTCGCCACCGGCGGCAGCAAGGGCGGTATGACGGCGACGTACTTCCGTCGCTTCTACCCCCACGACATGGACGGCACCGTCGCCTACGTCGCGCCCAACGACGTGGTGAACAAGGAGGACTCGGCCTACGACCGGTTCTTCGCCAAGGTCTCCACCAAGGAGTGCCGCACCAAGCTCAACGCCATCCAGCGCGAAGCCCTGGTGCGCCGCGACGGCATCGTCGACCGCTACAAGAAGTGGGCCTACAGCGAGGGCCAGACCTTCAAGACCATCGGCAGCGCGGACAAGGCGTTCGAGAACGTCGTCAACGACCTGGTCTGGGCGTTCTGGCAGTACAGCACCGAGGCGGACTGCGCCGACGTGCCCGCCACGACGGCCTCCACCGACGTCATCTACGACTACGTCGACGCCATCTCCGGCTTCTCGGCCTACACCGACCAGGGCCTTGAGCCGTACACCCCGTACTACTACCAGGCGGGCACCCAGCTCGGCTCGCCCACGGTCAAGACCCCGCACCTCAACGACCTGCTGCGCTACCGGGGCACCTACGTCCCGCGCAGCTACGTCCCCCGTGACATCCCGATGACGTGGCACAACAACACGATGCGGGACGTCGACCGCTGGGTGAACGAGCACGCCGAGCAGATGCTCTTCGTCTACGGCCAGAACGACCCGTGGGGCGCCGAGCCGTTCCGTCCCGGCAAGCACGCCGAGGACAGCTACGTGTTCACCGCCCCCGGCGGCAACCACGGTTCGAACATCGCCCAGTTGAAGGCGGGCCAGAAGGAGAAGGCCACCGCCGAGGTGCTCGAATGGGCGGGCGTCGCCCCGGCCGCCGTCCGCGAGGGCAAGGCGGAGGCGAAGCCGCTGGCTCCCTACGACGCGAAGATGGACAAGCGGGAGCTGGAGCGCGAGCCGCTGTTGCGGCCGTAACGCACCAGTGAGGTGACCGGCTATCGCCGGGCGGGCTGGATTCAGCCCGCCCGGCACCGTTCCACTGCGGCGACCGCTCAGGCGCTCCGCGCTACACGCGCCGCGCGCAGCCCACCGGCCTGTTCCCGCCCAACTGCACATACAACTGGGTCGAGGCCGGGCACCCCGGCCGGGCGCGGACCGCCGCCGTCACCGTGAACTCGGGCGCGCGCTCGCCCGATCCGTCGCAGGCGGTCTCCTTCACCTCGCCGAGCCGGGAGGTGTAGACGCAGTCGCCGACGATGGTGAGCGGCCCGCCGCCGCCTCCAGGATCGCCGGGGTGCGGGGGTTCGAGGTTGCGCATGCAGGCGTAGCCCTGCGGCTGTGCGGCGGGGCGCGGCCTCGCGGCGATGTGCAGGACGAAGTCCGTACGGTCGGGGCAGCGCGGCCCCTCGGACCGGCTGCCGTCGTGGCGCGCGATCACCCGGGCGGCGGCCCGCTCGCTGCCGCAGGCGATCTCCTGGAAGGCGGTACGCCCCCGGCTGCTGCAATCCCGTAGGCCCAGGAAGGTCTCGCCGTAGCCCGACGCGCTGGGGGAGGGCTGCTCGGAGCGGCTGTCGGAGCCGGTGCGGCCCGGCTGCTGCCGGCAGCCGCTCAGCGTGAGCAGCAGCGCGAGCAGGCTGGTCAGCGCGACCAGCAGTGCGACCGGCCGCGCGAGCGACGCGCGCGGCGACGCCCGGCCCGCCGGTATCGGCCACCGGATCAACCCCCCGCGCATGGCGGCCCCCTGTCCCGCTGCTCCGTGCACGCCCAGCGTGACCCTTGTCGACGGGTGCACGCCAGGTGTGCACGGCGCATTTCGCTCGTACGCGGGAGCGCGCGCCCCGGGGCGTACGGCCGACTCAGTACGCCGGCCCGGTCTCAGTACGCCGGCCCGGTCAGTACGTCAGACCGTGCCCGATCGGGTAGAGCACCTGGCCGGGATCGTCCGCGCGCTGGATCGAGACGGGCAGCTTGCCGGACGGGCCGACCCGTCCGGCGATCACCCGCGCGGCGGCCCGCAGTTCGACGTCCGTCCAGGAGTACGTCGCGATCGAGGCCCCGACGCCGGTCAGCCGGGCGATGTCGTACGGGTTGCGGATGGCCAGCTGGATGACCGGCTTTCCGGTCGCGGCCAGCGCCGAGACCAGGGTGCGCTGGCTGGAGTTCGCGCCGACGTTGTAGGTCGCCACCACCACCGCGTCCCGGTCGCCGAGCGCCGCGAGCGCCGCGTCGATCTGGGTCTGCGACGGGTTGGGCGTGCCGCCGGTGCCGGTGGGCAGCGCCGAGGCGGTGAAGCCCAGTTCGGTCAGCGCCTTGGCGAGGGTCGCGGTGGGCGGGCCGCCGATGCCGGAGGGGGCGGCCGGGTCCACCCCGACGACGAGGATGCGGCGATGGCCGCGCCGGGACAGCGGCAGCAGCTTCCGCTCGTTGGTCAGCAGGGTCGTGGTGCGGTCCGCGATCTTGTCGGCGGCGGCGAGGTGCTTGGCGATGCCGACGGTCCGCTCCACGTCGCGGCGGCTCACATACGGGTCCTTGAACAGGTCGCGCCGGGACTTCAGTTCGAGAATCCGCAGAATGGACTCGTCGATCCGGGCCTCGCTCAGCTCGCCCTCCCGTACCGCCTTGAGCACGGCGTTCCAGGCGACCGGCAGGTCCGGCGGGTTGAGCAGCTGGTCCACGCCCGCCTTGATCGCGAGCACCGGAACCCGGTTGTCGCCGTACTTCCTGCGGACACCCGCCATGCCGAGCGAGTCGGTGACGACCACCCCGCCGTAGCCGAGCTTCTCGCGCAGGATGCCGGTGAGGATCGGGTGCGAGAGCGTCGCCGGGTCGTCGTGCGAGTCGAACGCCGGGACCAGGATGTGCGCCGTCATGATCGAGTCGATGCCGGCCGCGATGGCGGCCCTGATGGGCGGCGCGTCCAGCCGCTCCCACTCGGCCTCGGTGTGCGTGATGACGGGCAGATCGACGTGGCTGTCGGTGCCGGTGTCGCCGTGACCGGGGAAGTGCTTGGAGGTCGCCGCGACCCCGGCGCTCTGATAACCCTTCACCTGGGCGGCGACCAAACGGGCTACGGCCTGTGGGTCGGCGCCGAAGGACCGGACGCCGATCACCGGGTTGGCGGGGTTCACATTGACGTCGGCGACCGGCGCGTAGTTCTGCCGGATGCCCATCGCGCGCAGCTCCGCCCCGGCGATCCTGGCGGCTTCGCGGGCGTCCACCCTGCTGCCGTTCGCGCCGAGCGCCATCGCCCCCGGCAGCAGCGTCGCGGGCGCCCCGACGCGGGCGACGACGCCGTGCTCCTGGTCGGTGGAGATGAGCAGCGGTACGGGCGTGGGCTGGGCCAGACCGGCCCGCTGGATGCCGTTGGAGAGCTCGGCGATCTGCTGCGGGTCGCGGGTGTTGTGCGCCCAGGTGAAGTAGATGATGCCGCCGACGTGGTACTTCGCGATCAGCTCGGCGGCGCTGGAGACGCCGATCTCCTTCTGGTTCGCGGTGACGTCGGCCGGGTCGGGGGCGGTCGCGGAGTGCCCGTACACCCGCATGACGAAGAGCTGGCCGACCTTCTCCTCAAGGCTCATCCGTTCGATGAGCTTGCGGAGCCGGCGGCGGCTCGGGCGCTTGGAGATGCTCGCGGCGCCGGCGGTGCTCGCCGTACCTCCGGGGCCGCCGGGGCCTTCGGGGGCGGAGCCGGTCGTCATGCCCGTCGTGATGCCCGTCGTGCAGGCGGCGGCCGCGGCTACGGCCGTGGCGGTGAGCAGGGTGCGTCTGGAGGTCTGGTGATGCACTTGCACTCCTTCGGGGAGAAGGCGGGGTGGCAAGCGCCGGACGCCGCTTCTGGACCGGCCCTGCGGCCGGACGGCGCCCGTGCTTCCTCGGCGAGGTGAAAGAAACTTCCAAGGAGTCACGGATATCCGGAAACTAAGTGCCAGTCAATGGGACGGACCCGGATGGGCGTGGCCGAATTGCCGGACGATCCGCGCGACCGGGCCGGACCGCCGGGGGAGGAGCCGTCACCGGCGCTGTTGGAGGGGGGTAGCGCCGGTGACGGCGTGCTGTCGGCCGCGGGCGACGGAGAGGGTGGTCAGCGACGCAGCCAGCAGCGAGGCTGATGGTCGTCCCACGGAGACTCGCCGAGAGCACGTCCATGGGACGGGCGGGGGGTGCTGTGGGTTCCCCGCTTCTTCATGGTTCTTCTTGATTTTTCCGGTTGCTCGGCCGGTTGTCCGGCGGGGTGTCCGGCGGGTTGCTCAGCCGGTTGATTCTCCGGCGGGCGCGCCCGTGGGGCGCGGGTGCGCTCAGGGTGTGGCGACGGCGCGCGGGGGCCAGAGTTCCTGGAGGGTGCGGACCGTCTCGGTGATCGCGGGCCGCCGCGCAGCTCCCGTACGCCAGAACGCGAACAGGCAGCGCACCGGCACCGGTTCGAGGGCGATGGCAAGCACGCCGTCCGGCAGCGGGCCGCGCCCCAGCCGGGGCATCAGGGCGATGCCGAGCCCGGCCGCGACCAGGGCGAGCTGGGTGTGGTTCTCGGCGGCCTGGTAGGCGAGATCCGGCTCGCAGCCGGACGCGCGCAGCGTCCGCACCAGCCAGTCGTGGCAGACCGTGCCGGGCGGCTGGCAGATCCAGCGCTGGTCGCGCAGGTCCTCGCGGCGCAGCCGGGTCCGGTTCGCCAGCGGGTGGCCGAACGGCACCAGGACGTCGCACAGATCGTCGCCGATCGGCGCCCGCTCCAGCCCGTCGGGGGCGGGCAGCGGGGCGATGTCCCAGTCGTGGGCCACCGCGACGTCGATCACGCCCTGCGCCACCAGGTCCACCGACAGATGCGGGTCCACCTCCACGAGCCGGGCGTCCAGGCCCGGGTGGTCCCGGCCGAGCCGCGCCAGCACCTGCGGCAGCAGCCCGCGCGCGGCGGACGCGAACGCGCCCACCGTCAGCCGCCCGGTCGGCAGCCCGCGCCGGGCCTCCAGCTCGGTCTCCGCCTGCTCCACGATCGCTAGCAACTGCTGAGCGGTGGAAGCCAGTTGATGAGCCGCGTCGGTCAGCGCGACGCCCCGGCCCTGCCGTTCCAGCAGTGTCGTGCGGGTCTCCCGCTCCAGCTTGGCGATCTGCTGCGACACGGCGGACGGGGTGTAGCCGAGCGCGATGGCGGCGGCGCTGACGGAGCCGTGCGCGGACACCGCGTGCAGCGCCCGCAGTCGGGACAGGTCGAGCATCGGGAGCCTCCCGGTGGGTGACGGGCGATGAGGTGACGGGGGGTGGGGGCAGGGCGGTTGTTCGGAGCGGTGATTGTTGAGCGTTGCTGCATTCAACCATGAAGGAATCGGCGCTGGTGCTTCATGGTTCGCTGCCCTCATGATCGTCCCATGGCTCGTCCGAACAGTCCCCAGATCAGTCCCCCGCACATCGCCCTCGCAGTCCTCGTCGCCGCCGTCTGGGGCGTCAACTTCGTCGTCGTGGAGATAGGTCTCGGCCACTTCCCGCCGCTGCTGTTCTCCGCGCTGCGCTTCCTCGTCGCGGCACTGCCCGCCGTGTTCTTCGTCGGCCGGCCGAAGGTCGCCCTGCGGTGGATCGTCGCGGTGGGACTGGTGCTGGGCGTCGGCAAGTTCGGGGCGCTCTTCATCGGCATGCAGGCCGGGATGCCCGCCGGGCTGTCGTCCCTCGTCCTCCAGGTCCAGGCGGTGTTCACCGCGCTGACGGCGGCTCTGGTGCTGGGCGAGCGTCCGGGCCGGGTCCGGGTGATCGGCATGGGCGTCGCCCTCGCCGGGATCGCGGTGGCCGCCGTCGACGAAGGGGCGTCAGGGCCGGTGCTCGGCTTCGTGCTCGTCGTCGCGGCGGCCGTCTTCTGGGGGATCTCCAACGTCGTCACCCGCAAGGCCGCCCCGCCGGACGCGCTGAACTTCATGGTCTGGGCCTGTGCGGTGCCCGTACTGCCGCTGCTGCTGCTCTCCCTGCTCTTCGAAGGCCCGGCCGCCGACCTGCGGGCGCTGCGCTCGCTCGACTGGAGCGGCGCGGGCGCCATCGCCTACGTCGCCTGGGCCTCGACCATCTTCGGGTTCGTCAGCTGGAGCTTCCTGCTGCGGAAGTACGACGCCTCCGCCGTCGCCCCCTTCTCGCTGCTGGTGCCGGTGTTCGGCATGTCCTCGGCGGCGCTGCTGCTGGGGGAGGGCGTCTCGCCGCTGCGCTGGGTGGCCGCCGCGCTGCTGGTCGGCGGCGTCGCGGTGACCTCGCTCGCGGGGGTCAGGAGGCCCCGGCGGCCCCGGTCCCGTCCGCGCGCGGAAGCTCCGCCCCTGCCCCCGCTGCCTCGGCCTTCGCCTCCGCGAGCAGCCGCAGCAGATGGTCCCTGGCCGGAGTCAGCAGCGCCGGAAGCTCCGCTGCCTGTGGATGCCAGCGCTTCTCGTACTCCCAGCACAGCCAGCCGTCCCAGCCGTCCCGGCTGAGCGCCCGCAGACACTCGGCGAGCGGCAGCGCGCCCGCGCCGAGCGGCAGCGGGGCGCTGTCCTCGGCCGACGCGATGTCCTTGACCTGCACATAGCCGAGCTGCGGGGCCAGCGCCGCATACGAGGCGGCGGGCTCCTCGCCGGCCAGCCAGGTGTGCATCACGTCCCAGAGCGCGCCCACGTTCCGGTGCCCGACCGGGCCGATGATCCGCGCCACGTCCGCCCCCCTGCGGTGCGAGTCGTGGGTCTCCAGGAGCACCCGCACGCCGAGGTCGGCGGCGTGCGGCGCGATGGCCCCGAGCCGGCGGGCCGCCGTCGCGTCGGCCTCCTCGGCGCTCTGGTCGCCGCCGCCGGGGAACACCCGGACGAACGGAGCGCCCAGGTCGCGGGCGAGCGCGAGCAGCGTCCGCAGCTCGGCGAGCACGGGCTCGTCCTCGCCGGCCTCGGCGACCCGTACGTACCCGGCGAGGCTGAGGATCTCCACGCCGGCCGCCTTGAACCGCTCCACCACGTCGGCCCGCCGCTCCAGGCTCAGCCCGGTGTGCACCGGCTCCTCCGGGTGGGCGCGCAGTTCCACGCCGTGATAGCCGTGATCCACCGCGAGCCGTACCACGTCGGTGACGGGCGTGCCGGGGATGCCGAGGGTCGAGAAGGCGAGTCGCATGGGACCAGGGGACCAGAAGCGGGCCCCGGGCCACAAGAGCCCCGGTGGTGACGGCGTGGCACGTGGGGTGGTGGGCGGGAGGGGAGGGGCGGTGGTGGGCGGTCCCGCCGTCGGGCTTGCCGCTCTGGGGTTGCGCGGCGCTCGGGTTCAGGGCTTGCGCGCCGTGCGGGTTCAGCGGTCCCGCGACGCTCGGCGGCTGTGCGGCGCGCGGGTTCAGCGGCTGTGCGGTGTTCGGGTTCAGGGCTTGCGCGGTGCCCGTGCCAGCAGTCCCGTGCCGCGCGGGCTCGGCGGCTGTGCGGCGCGCGGGTTCAGCGGTCCCGCGGCGCTCGTGCTCAGGGCTCCGCGCCGCCCGAGCTCCCGAGCTCAGGGCCCCGTGCCGCCCGAGCTCAGGGCCCCGTGCCGCTCGCGCTCAGCGGCCCCGCGGTGGCGCGGTGGAGCCGCGGACCATGAG